>JAUCQE010000655.1 GCA_030372865.1 Pyrinomonadaceae bacterium | reverse complement strand
CAGGCTTACAAAGAACGCGAGCGTTGAGCGAAAACGGACGCCAAAAGGTTAGAAATATATAAACCGGTGTTCGTTATATACAAATAGAAGTCGATAATAGACAAACAACAGTTAGAAATAGACCACTAAAAGTTAAAAACATACAACTTTTAGTTAATAATATAAGACTGACCGTTCGTAATATGCGACTCGGTATCAATAATGTAAAAACTTTATGCAGTAATATGCACATTTTGTGAAGAAATAGGCACACTTTGTGCAATAACATACACATTTTGTGTCGAAATATGAGCAGCTGGTGATGATTTAGACACCGGTTTGCCAAAAAGATAACGGCCGAACACGCGAATGTTCGGCCGTTCTTTTTTGCTGATGTCTGGTTAATCTTTTTCCAGCGGGTCGGGGACCTCATTGATCGGGTCTTCGACCTCGGTCCCGTTGCTCTTCCGCATCATGCGGGAGATCGGGACGGAGAGTATCAAAAGCACGACCGCGGCACCGCCGAGGAAGAGCGTTGTCGTGGTAAACAGCCGCGGCATCGCGTCGAGGCGTTCGGGGTCGACCTCGCCGCCGACGAGTCCGCCGATCAGGTTGCCGAGCGACGAAGCGAGGAACCAGATGCCCATCATCTGCCCGACGTAGCGTTTCGGCGAGAGCGTGGTCATCGACGAAAGCCCGACCGGGCTGACGAAGAGTTCGCCGAGCGTCAGGAAGAGGTAGAACGTGATCAGCCAAAGGGCCGAGACCTTGGTCGCGGCACCGCCGTCGCCGACTACGATGTACGACGCGAATATCATTACGATGAACGCAACGGTCGTAAAGCCGAGGCCGATGGCGAACTTAACGGGGCTCGAAAGGTTGATGTTGCGATTGCCGAGGCCGGTCCAGAAAGCAGCGATGACCGGTGCGAGCAGGATGATCCAGAACGAGTTGACCGACTGGAACCACGTCGCCGGTATCAGGAAAAACCCGAGGTCCCTGTTCGTAAAGTCGGCCGCGAAGAGGTTAAGGGCGGTCGGCGTCTGCTCGAACGCGGACCAGAAGATCGCGGCAAAAACGAAGAGGACGGCGATCACGAGCACGCGCTTTTTCTCGTCGGAGTTAAGGCCGCCGAGGAGCAGAAGGTACGCAAAATAGACGAAGCCGACGCCCGCGAGGAAATAAGCGTAGTATTTGCCGAAGGTCGAGGCGACGAACGGGATCGTACCGGTCGCGACCAGCGTGAAGACGACGGCCAAAAGTACGAGCCCGACGACGGTCACCATCTTGACCGTCTGTACCTGCCTC
Organism: Pyrinomonadaceae bacterium; assembly: GCA_030372865.1. GTDB lineage: Bacteria > Acidobacteriota > Blastocatellia > Pyrinomonadales > Pyrinomonadaceae > OLB17. Next base: position 2,423 of record JAUCQE010000655.1, on the reverse strand, counting down.
GCCTGGACAGCCGGATCGGGGTGACGCGTGGGCTCGCTGCCGATGTCGCCGAGCGTCTTGGGCGACATTATATAGAACTGTATGAGGCCGAGGATCATCGCGATGCCGGCGGCCGTGAAGCCCCAGTGCCAGCCGATGCTCTCGCCGAGGAAACCGGTGATGAGCTGGCCGATCATCGCACCGAGGTTGATGCCCATGTAGAAGATCGAGAAGCCCGCGTCCTTGCGTGCTCCGCCTTCCGGATAAAGGTCGCCGACCATCGCCGAAATGTTCGGCTTGAGCAGGCCCGTGCCGAGGACGATAAAGCAAAGCCCGAGAAAGAACGGCACCTTGCTGTGGATGAAGGACGACGCACCGATCGTGATGTGGCCAAGCGAGATCAAAGCACCGCCGTAAAGCACCGCCCGGCGAAGCCCGAGCCACTTATCGGCGATCCAGCCGCCCGGCAGCGACGCTAGGTAAACGAACGAGGCATAGATGCCGACGATCGCCGACGCCTCCGTGCGGTCCCAACCCCAGCCGCCCTGCATAACGGCGGCCGCCATGAACAGAACGAGCAGCGGCCTTAGGCCGTAAAAAGAAAAGCGTTCCCACATTTCTGTGAAGAACAGCGTCGAAAGCCCTTTCGGATGCCCGAAAAATCCGCCTTTGGGTGCGTCAACAGCAGAGCTCATTAATTATCCTCGTTTTTAAGTTTGTAATTTGAAGAGAGTTAGGGAAATATAGCAGATAATTTTGATATCAAAAAATGTATTGCTGCTTTGTTTCTCACGGGTAGATTATGCTGATCGCACTAATGACAGCGTGGATCGCTTACAAAAAGGCAAAAGAAAACGGCCGTAACGGCTGGCTTTGGGCACTGATAGCAGCCGTTGTATTCATCGGGACGCAAACTCTTACCGTGCTTTTACTCGGCGTCGGTTTAGAGGTTATGGTAGTTCTCGGTCAGGCGCACGAAAGCATCGTTGAGGAACTTAGTGCGATCGTGAGCGTTGTCGCATTCGTGGCAAGTTTCGGTGCCTCGTGGTTCGTGTTCCGGTATCTAGACCGTCCGATATTAGAAGCAGACGAGTTAGGAGGTCCGCCTCCACCGCCACCTAATTTCGAATAAGAGAAATACCTATGCTGTCTCTGGCGACCACACTTAACGGGCCAGCGACAATTTCCGTGTTTTCGGGGCAGTTCGGCCCGGTTCTCAAATCCCTTTCAGGAGACTCTCGCAAATGTATCAAGATCAATCTCTACCCGGCTATCGGTCGGCCCGCAACCTTTCGTTGTTCGCCATTATCGCCCTTGCGCTAAACGGCGTGTGCAATTTCGTGTCATCGCTGCTCGGCATCGGGCAGGTGCTCGCACCGGATATGTCCCTCGAGCTTGATGGTGGTATGGCCTCGGGCTGGCTGCTGCTGCAGGGGCTTGTTTATTTAATGCTCGGGCCGATCGCGATAGCGACCATCGTCGGGTTTTTGATGTGGCTCTACCGTGCACACTCGAACCTGCCCGCATTGCAGGCACAGCATACTAGTTTCACGCCGGGCTGGGCCGTCGGCTGGTGGTTCATCCCGTTCGCGAATCTGGTGAAGCCCTTTCAGGCCGTCCGCGAGGTCTGGGCGGAAAGCGACCCGGATATTCCGCAGGAAATGTCGTTCCTTTCGGCAAGCCTCCACAGCGCGCCGACCTACATGGGTTTCTGGTGGGCGTTTTGGATCATTTCCAACATTATAAGCAACATAACCAGCCGCGTTTACAACCCGGATCGAATGGACGAACTCGTCGTCGGCGGTGTTTTGTTCACCCTGAGCGGCATCACCACCGCGATCGCCGCCGTTTTAGCGATAAAAGTTGTACGCGATACGACCAATCGCCAGGAAGAAAGATCGAAGAACGTTCGCTCCGTAATGAACATCCAACCGCCGCCGCCCCCGACGTTTTACCCCGAGCCGGCACCCGGCGGATGGCCGCAGAACGGGTAATTTGCCAGATCTTTGGCGATGTTCTAACATTATTGGTTCATGCCCTTGTAGCTCAACGGTTAGAGCAGCGGACTCGGTGGCATGAAACCTAAGTGGAAAAGCTTGGGTTATGAACTTCGGCGTGACAATTGAGGCAAAGAAGCCTGCATTTTTTGACTTCGTTGACGAGATTGTCCCAAGAGCTGTTAGAACAGCGTCGCAAGTCGATTTGAAAACTCTTGGTCGCGGGCGAGACGTGGTGGAAGCATAAAGCCGCCAGGTTTTTGTTATAGCCGCAGATTTCGCACCGGCCGCCTTTCATATTGATGAGCTCTGTTCGTCGTTCATTTCCGCGTCGTTGTTGCGAAGTGTAGTTTTGGTGTTTTGCGTTTAGCGAACCTAACTTGCACTGAGTTGAACAAAATTTTGTCTGTCTCTTATACGCATCTGACGCTGCCGACGAGTTCCGAA
>JAUCQE010000654.1 GCA_030372865.1 Pyrinomonadaceae bacterium | reverse complement strand
GCTCAAGATTTTCACTCTTCAGCCTGTTCTCCCATGCTGCTTTTACGAATGAAACGAAAAGCGGGTGCGGAGCCAACGGCTTCGACTTGTATTCCGGATGGAACTGGCAGGTGACGAAGTACGGGTGCGTCTCTATCGGCAGCTCGACCATTTCCACAAACTTTCCGTCCGGCGAGACGCCGCTTATCACAAGGCCGTCTTTCTCCAGCACGTTTCGATATTCGGGATTGAATTCGAACCGGTGGCGATGGCGTTCCTTGATCTGGCCGGCACCGTGATAGACCTTCTGTGCGAGCGAGCCTTCCTTCAGGTCGCAATCCCAGGCGCCCAGACGCATTGTCCCGCCAAGTTCATCTACGCCGACAAGGTCGCGCAGTTTAAAGATGATCGGAAACGGCGTGTCCTCATTGAACTCGGTCGAATCTGCGTCCTTCAGGCCGCATTCATTCCGGGCAAATTCGATGCATGCCGTCTGCATTCCAAGGCAGATACCGAAATACGGCGTCCCGGATTTACGGGCGTACTTGATCGCCCGCAGCATCCCCGAGATTCCGCGTTTTCCGAACCCGCCGGGAACCAGGATCGCGTCGTAATCCTGCAGGTCGTTCTCGTAATTATCCTTCATCAGGTTTTCCGATTCGATCCAGGTGACGTTTACGCGAAGGTCGTTGGCGACACCGGCGTGCGTCAGGGCCTCACGCAGAGATTTGTACGAATCCTCGAGCTCGACATACTTTCCAACGATCGCGATCTTCACCGCACCGCCGCTCGGTTCCTTGATCGTCGCCACAAGCTCGCGCCATTTCTTAAGATCCGCACTCGGGAAACGCTCCATCAACTGCAGGTCTTTGACGATCAGGTCGTCAAGACCCTGCTCATGAAACGCCAGCGGGACTTCATATATAGTCGGAACGTCGAGTGCAGAGATGACCGCATTTTCCTGAACGTTACAGAAAAGAGCGATCTTTCTTCTGAGATCTAAAGAAAGCGGCCGGTCTGAACGGCAAAGCAGGATGTCGGGAGCGATACCGATCTCGCGCAGCTCACGAACGCTGTGCTGAGTGGGTTTCGTTTTCAATTCGCCCGCAGCGGCGATAAACGGCACCAGCGTCACGTGAACAAAGATCGCGTTCCCGCGGCCTTCCTCATTGCCCATCTGGCGGATCGCTTCCATGAACGGCAGCGATTCGATGTCGC
>JAUCQE010000653.1 GCA_030372865.1 Pyrinomonadaceae bacterium | reverse complement strand
TATTCCGGTCGTTTGTAATAAGAACGTCGAAATCGATCTGTGCCAGTGCGAGCAGTTCTCCATTTCACTTTCCTGCCCAACCAGCTTCGGGAACGGTCTTAACAGAATGATCCTGCAGTTCATGCTTGAGTCGCCTCGGCAGGCACTCATCCAAAAGCACCTTCATTTCTTTAATGCGATGTCGAAGGAGTGACTCAACTCATGCAGCAGCCCTACGGCTTGCTCGCGACTGACGGTTGGGAAGTCGATGAGAAAGTCGTCAAGCGTATGGCTGGCGGCGAGGTAATCGAGCAGGCTCTGGACAGGGACTCGAGTACCCGCAAAGACCGCTGCGCCGCTCATTACATCAGGCGAGACCCACACAACACTGGTTTCGATCGTGGTGTTCATAAGGCCAGTATAACTTATGGACTTGTGTTTTGTATGAAGAATCGATCTGGGGTGTCCATGAGCGTGGCGATCTGTTCGTTCGTCCGATCGGATTTGTTAGACTGAAGGAAACGGGTAAAGCGGCTGTTTGCATCCGCCGAGTTGGTAAGTTGCGAAACCGATACAATAAGCGAGCGGCTGCGGCCGGTATCAGGGAGGAGAAGATTTGATGAAGAGTGTGCATTTCATTGTTGCGTTAGCGACCATGACGATCTTTGCGGTGACTGCGTGTGCGCAGAAGCCGGAGCAGAAGCCGGAAGCGAAGGCCGGGCAGACGGCCTCGCAGGCGTGCCAGCCGATCGATATGGGCAGCCCGAACTCGCCCGAGCAGAAGCCCGCATTTCCGGGGCAGACGCGTGTATGCGCGGTAAAGAGCACGACCCCGGTTTCGGTTACTGTCGTTGCAAAGGGGCTGGACAAGCCGTGGGCGGTCGAGCCGTTGCCGGACGGAAGCTTTCTGGTCACGGAAAAGGCCGGGCGAATGCGAATCGTGTCGGCTAAGGGCGAGATCGGAGAGCCTATTGCGGGTCTTCTGCCGGTGAACCAGGGCGGCGTGACGGCCGACAGCGGACAGGGCGGCTTGCCGCCGATCACAGCCCGCGGACAGGGCGGCTTGCTGGATGTTGCTCTGAGCCCGGGCTTTGAGAAAGACCGTACGATCTTTTGGAGTTTTTCAGAAGAGCGGGAAGGCGGTAGCGGAACGAGCGTCGCCCGCGGCGTTTTGAGCGCGGACGGGAAGAAGCTTTCCGACGTTCGCGTCATCTTCCGTGCGATGCCGACGTACGCCAACGGCCTGCACTTTGGTTCGCGGCTGGTCTTTGCTCCGGACGGCAAGCTCTTCATCACGCTCGGCGACCGTTTTGACAAGAACGCAATGCGTCCGCTGGCGCAAAGCCTGAATGCGCACAATGGCAAGGTCGTCCGCATCAACCCGGACGGTTCGGTGCCGGCGGACAATCCGTTCGTTGGCCGCGAAGGAGCGTTTGGCGACATCTGGTCAGTCGGGCACCGCAATATCCAGTCGGCGACGCTCAACGACCAGGGCAGGCTATGGACCGTGGAACACGGTGCGCGCGGCGGCGACGAGCTGAACCATCCGGAGAAGGGCAAGAATTACGGTTGGCCGGTCGCGACCTACGGCGAGGAATACTCGGGCCAGGCGATCTCGGACATCACGGCGAAAGAGGGAATGGAGCAGCCGGTCTATTACTGGGACCCGGTGATCGCGCCGTCAGGGATGGAGTTTTACACCGGCTCCGCATTCCCGGAATGGAAGGGAAACATCTTCATCGGCGGGTTGGCTTCAAAGCGGCTCGTGCGGGTCGTGCTTAAAGACGGGCGCGTTTCGGGCGAGGAGCACCTGCTGACGGACCGCGGACAGCGCATCCGTGATGTACGCCAGGGTCCGGACGGTGCTCTGTACGTTGTGACGGACGATTCGAACGGCGAGCTCTGGCGGATCGCTCCGGGCAAATAGGAAGAACCAGATAAAAAGTATAAGGGCCGCTATCGGATGATGATAGCGGCCCTTTTATTGTCTGCGATAGGACTATCGAACAGCTTCGTTTCTATACACGAGCAAGTTGACATCCGCCGGTTAATCGCCTTTACTACTCGGAACATCGTCCACGTTGTTGCCTGAATTTACCTCAATAAAGGAGATCTCCGATGGTTGCAGAACAGCCTCAGTCCTCCCGTGCAAAGGTGCCATTTCAGCGTCACGTGCGGGACGGCCGTTTCTACATTGTCTACGCAGCCGCTGCGTGCGCGCTGGTCTTTCTGGGTTTCGGCCCGACATATTACTTCCGCCTATTCAGCTCAGATAACAGCATCCCCGCGATCGTGCATTTGCACTCATTCGTGTTCAGCGCATGGATGTTGTTGTACCTGGCGCAGACGATCCTGGTCGAGAAGGGCCGGGTCGATCTGCATGTAAAGCTCGGGGCGATCGGGCTTGCGCTTGCGCTGGCGATCATCGTGATCGGTTACATGACGGCAGTTGGCGGAGCACGGACCGGATATCTCGGGCCGGGCATTCCGCGTAGCACGGAATTTTCGCGGATGTTCATGATCGTGCCGATGCGAGATCTGGTCTGGTTTGGCATCAGCCTCGCCCTCGCGATCTATTATCGGAACACGCCCGAAACGCACAAGCGCCTGATGCTGATGGTCTTCATCGGCGGACTGATGCCGGTCGTGCTCGGCCGTGTTCCGGGCCCGCTCAGCGCGATCCTCGGATTCGCCTTCATGCTCGCACCGCCGATCTACGACGCATTTACCCGAAGGCGGCTGCATCGCGTTTACCTATACGGGATCCCGCTGCTGATCGTGCCTACCTTCTTTCTGGAGCCCATCGCCGCGACTCCAGCATGGAAGAGCTTTGCGGATTGGCTTGTCGGATAGCAAGACGGGAAACGAACGAAGGGGCTGCTATCGGATGAAGATAGCAGCCCCTGTTTGTGCTCATTTGAACCTGTCTCTTATACACA
>JAUCQE010000652.1 GCA_030372865.1 Pyrinomonadaceae bacterium | reverse complement strand
ACAGACGCGACACGTCAAGCTGGAACCTCCGCGACCGCCATATGGCGGAAACGCTGGACGAACTCGACCATCATTTGACAGCCAAAAACCCGCGGCCGGCGAAGATCGTCGTTTGGGAGCATAACTCACATCTCGGCGACGCGAGAGCGACCGAGATGGGCCGCCGTGGCGAATGGAACGTCGGACAACTTGCACGGCAGCGATACGGCGGCGACGCCTACCTGATCGGTTTTTCGACGTATCACGGTACGGTGACCGCCGCCTCGAACTGGGACGGTTATGCTGAACGGAAGCGTGTCCGGCCTGCCCTGGATGGAAGTGTAGAAGCTCTGTTACACGAAGTTGGACGCGATCGGTTCATGCTGCTTATGCGAGACAACGGGCGCATTAGATCGGTACTAGCCGAGCCGCTCCTGGAACGCGCGATCGGCGTGATCTACCGCCCCGAGACCGAGCGGCAAAGCCACTACTTTTACGCAAGTGTCTCGCAGCAGTTCGACGCGCTTATACACATCGATGAAACAAGGGCCGTCGAGCCGCTTGAGCGGACGTCGGAATGGGAAGCCGGTGAGGTACCTGAGACCTTCCCGTCCGGAATTTAGGAGAGTGCGCTATGAAAGGCGAGATCATTCGTGAAGTGCAGGTACCGACCGGGACACTAAAGCTAGACGGCACTCTGCATATTCCGCCAGAAGCGGCGGGCGTTGTCATATTCGCCCACGGCTCAGGCAGCAGCCGGCACAGCCCGCGAAACAAGTTCGTCGCTGAAGTGATACGCAACGCGGGCGTGGGAACGCTGCTGTTCGACCTGCTCTCTGCCGATGAAGAGTCGGTCGATGTTTACACGCGGCAGTTCCGGTTTGACATCGCGATGCTCGCGGGCAGGCTGACGGACGCAGCCAACTGGCTCAGATCGCAGGAGGAAACGGCCGGACTCAATATCGACTATTTCGGTTCGAGCACCGGCGGCGGGGCCGCGCTGGTCGCGGCCGCGGAACTTGAAGGTGAGATCGGTGCAGTGGTTTCCCGCGGCGGCCGTCCCGATCTTGCCGGAGATGCACTGCCGCATGTAACGGCTCCGGTGCTGCTGATCGTCGGTGGCCTCGACAGCGTTGTTATAGAACTTAACCGGCTCGCGTACGACAGGCTGAAATGCGAACGCGAGATCGCGATAGTTCAAGGGGCGACCCATCTGTTCGAGGAACCGGGCAAGCTTGAAGAAGTTGCCCGCCTGGCAGCAGATTGGTTTCGCCGTCATCTTGGTACACCGGCGGTAAGGCAGACCGCCGTCGGATAGAAAAAGGAGGTGAAGAAAATGGTAAGGCTTAGATCAGAGTTTGAAGGCGATGTTGAGAACCGGTCTCCGTTAAGTGAGTTCAGAACCGCGGAGAACAATTTTGAAGTGATCTGCGAGAACTGCGGGAAGACCTTTTATACCGATGAGGCAACGCATGACGAGTGGAAACGTGCGGCCGAGTACGACCACGTGAAGACATTTATGTGCCCCGAATGCGAATCAGATTACGAAGAGGCTGCGGCCGGATAGAGAAATGGTAAAAGCAACGATAAACGGTAAGACGGCCGAGTTCAGCGACGGTATTTCGATCTTGCACGCTGCACGCGAGATCGGGATCGACATCCCGACCCTGTGCCACGACGAACGGCTTAAACCGGCAGGTGCCTGCCGGCTTTGCCTCGTTCACGTGAAAGGCGAGGTGAACGACACCGCGTCGTGCATGCGTCAGGTTACCGAGGGAATGGAGGTCGAAACACATTCGCCGCGAATTGAGCACGCCCGCAAGATGAACCTGCGGATGCTGGCGAAGGATTATCCCCGAGAAGCGTTCGAGGCCTTTCCCGAAAAGCCGTTTCACATGCTCGCGGAAGGTTATGGCCTTTCTTCGGGCGACTTCTCGGCTCTGCCGTTGAATGGCGGCCGCGATACGTCGCACACGTACATCGATGTTGACATGTCGCGGTGCGTGGACTGCTACCGGTGTGTGCGCATATGCAACGAGGTGCAGGGCCAGTTCGTGTGGCAAACGGTCGGCCGCGGCGAGGATACGCATATTGTGCCGGACTCATTTGACACCTTTGCCGCAAGTACGTGCGTGAGCTGCGGAGCCTGTGCGGACACGTGCCCGACGGGTGCCATCGAGGACAAGTCCTTTGCCCGCTTCGGCTCACCGGACGCCTGGACTCGGACCGTTTGTTCTTATTGCGGAACCGGCTGCGAAATGGCGGTCGGGACCAAAAATGGTCGCGTCATTCAGGTAAAGCCGGTTGCCGACGCACCGGTGAACCACGGGCATCTTTGCGTCAAGGGCCGTTACGCCTACAAGTTCGTCCATTCGAATGATCGCGCGACCGAACCGATGATCCGTCGAATGGGAGCGTGGGAGGTGGTTCCGTGGCCGGAAGCGATCGCGTTCATTGCCGATAATTTGAAAAGGATCGCGGCAGAGAACGGCCCGGAGAGCATCGCGGTGCTGGGCTCCGCTCGCGCGACGAATGAAGAGAACTACGTCGCGCAAAAATTCGTCCGTGTCGTGCTGGGGACTAACAACGTCGATTGCTGTGCCCGCGTCTGCCACACGCCGACGGCTGCTGCGATGAAGATGATGCTCGGGACCGGTGCCGCGACAAATTCGTTCGCCGATATCGAAAAGGCGAAGACCATCATGGTCTGCGGTGCGAATCCCAATGAGAACCATCCGATCCCCGGGGCAAGGATGAAGCAGGCAGTGATAAAAGGTGCGAACCTGATCGTGATCGACCCGCGGAAGACCGAGATCGCGAAGTACGCTGACATACACCTGCAGTTGAGGCCGGGAACGAACGTCCCGCTGCTGAATGCGATCGCGTATACGATCATAGAAGAAGGGCTTGCGGACGAAGAGTTCATCTCGAAGCGTGTCGACGAGTATGAAAAGTTCAGGAATTTCGTCAGTGATTATTCGCCTGAAGCAGTCAGGGAAGCATGCGGCGTCGATGCCGAACTGATCCGACGGGCGGCGAGAATGTATGCAACCGCGAAACCCGCGATGTGCTTTCACGGCCTGGGCGTGACCGAACACACCCAGGGCACCGAAGGCGTGATGTGCCTGGTCAATCTGGCACTACTTACCGGAAATATGGGCAAACCCGGCACGGGCATCAACCCGTTAAGGGGACAGAACAACGTGCAGGGTTCAGCACAGATGGGCTGCGACCCGGGCATACTAACCGGCAGCATAGCCATTCTTGACGGCAAGGAGCACTTTGAAAAAATCTGGGGTGCACCGGTACCAGTCTCAAAAGGCCTTGATCAACTGCAGATGGTCGACGCCGCCCGTGATGGAAAACTAAAGGCACTTTGGTCGATCGGTTACGACGTTGTCTTTTCAAATGCGAATGCGAACGAGACCGAACGTGCATTCGACAACCTGGAGCTTTGCATCGTTCAGGACCTGTTTCTGAATGAGACGGCTAAAGGCTTTGCTCACGTATTCCTTCCGGCAGCTTCATCGTTTGAAAAGGACGGTACGTTCATGAACGCCGAACGGCGAGTGCAGCGGATCAGAAAGTCGATCGAACCTCTGGGTAATTCCCGAACGGACTGGGAGATCGTCTGCGATGTCGCTCGCGCAATGGGCAAGGGCGAATACTTCGGTTTCACATCGGCCGAGGATATATGGAACGAGGTGCGGCTGGTATGGCCGAACTCATTCGGCATCTCATACGAACGGATCGAGCATCACGGGCTGCAGTGGAACTGCCCGTCGCTCGATCACCCGGGAACGGACGTGCTGCATGCCGAAAGTTTTGCACTCGGCGAACGTGCCGCACTGCGGCGGATAAAGTACCGCCCGACACCGGAGATCGAAAGCGACGAGTTCCCGTTCATCATGAATACGGGCCGCAGCCTGTACCATTTCAATGCGGGAACCATGTCGCGGCGAACGGAGAACTCGAGAATAAGGCCTAGCGATACGCTGGACATCTCGCCTGTTGATGCGGACCGACTTTCGCTTGATGACGGAGAGCAGGTGCGGCTGGTAAGTAAATATGGCGAGGCGGTCATCCCGATCGCGGTCAAGAGCAACGTTAAGCCGGGCGAACTTTTTGCGACATTTCACGAACCCGGAATATTCCTGAATCGCGTAACAAGCGCGAACCGCGACAAATACACGCACGCTCCGGAGTATAAGGTGACGGCGGTGCGGATAGAAAAGCTTATCTAACTAGCCACGGCGACCGGCAGTGTTTCATCTTGCGGCATCGGCGTTAACAGCTTCGTCAGTTCGACAATCGCGATCGGCAGGAAAAGACAGCCTGCGATGATCGCCCAGTCCGCTCCATTCGGGACCGTTAGGCCAAGCACGCTACGGAGCGGCTCGAAGTAAACCGCGAACAGCTGCAAGACCGTTACGACGGCTACTGCTGCGAAGACGAACGGGTTTCTGAACACGCCGGAGAAAGCCGAACGTCGCCGCGACCGGCAGTTGAACAGATGTCCCGCCTGAACCGCGACAAGTGCGAGCAATGCGACCGTCCGGGCATGCTCGCCCTCGCCGTAAGACTGAAGTGCCCAGTAATATGCCGCTAATGCGATCGCCGCAAGCATTACTCCCTGCCATCCAATCAGTACCATGAACCGTTGAGAAAGTAGGGACTCCTTCGGCGAGCGGGGTTTACGCTTCATGGTTTCCGGCCCGGGAGGTTCTACTGCGAGGGCAAGTGCGGGAAAGATATCGGTGACTAGGTTGATCCAGAGTATCTGGAGGGGGAACAGCGGCAGCGGCAGGCCGAGAAGGATCGCAAAAAAGATCATCATGATCTCACCGAGATTGTGAGAGAACATCAGGTGGACGAACTTGATGATATTCGAAAAGATCGCACGCCCGCTTTCGATCGCCGTGACGATCGTCGCAAAATTGTCGTCGGTCAGGATTATGTCTGATGCTTCTTTTGCGACGTCGGTGCCGCGTTGGCCCATAGCGATGCCAATGTCGGCTTGTTTCAATGCCGGCGCGTCATTGACCCCATCGCCCGTAACAGCGACGACCTCGTCAGCCTTTTGCAGGGAGTCGACAATGCGAAACTTGTCTTCGGGCGTGACGCGCGCAAAGACATGGGCCTCGCGGGCAAGCGTCGCAAGTTTCCCGCTGTCGGCGTCGGCCAGGTCATCGGCATGCAAGGCGACGACGTCGTGGTCCTCGCTGATACGAAGTTCGCGGGCGATCGCCGAAGCCGTAAGCACCTGGTCGCCCGTCAACATGACAATGCGGATACCTGCGTCCTTTGCCTTCCTGATCGCATCGTGGGCGGCAGGACGCGGCGGATCGGTCATGCCCACGAATCCAAGCAATGTAAACCCGTCATCCACCTCGCCTTCCTGCCTTGTTCTTCCGACTCGCTTATCTGCGAAAGCAAGAACGCGCAATGCCCGGGCGGCCACCTTGTCGTTGGCTTTGAGGAGTTCCCTTCGACGTGTCGCATCAAGCGAAACAACATCGTGGGACGCCAAGTGCGAGCATGCATCGATAACGACCGTTGGCGCGCCTTTGAGCAACGCAGTGCGTTCGCCGTTCTGGTCCCGGATGACCGTGATCATTCGCTTTGACCCCGAATCGAACGGGATCTCGTAGTCGACGATCGCCTGCGAACGAACCACGTCCGCATCGCGGCCATGCCTGCCGGCGGCGACCAACAGTGCGGTCTCCGTCGGGTCGCCGATCGCCTCGGCATCCCCTGAAGCGGCGGCCTCATTACAGAGTACAGCGACCCGCCAAAGCCTATCCACGGCTTCACTCGATGCCGCTGGCGAAGCGTCAAGTGGCTGCGCAAGACGTTCGGCGGTGAGCACCTCGACGACCGCCATTCTGTTCTCGGTCAGGGTGCCGGTCTTGTCCGTGCAGATGACAGTCGTGCTGCCGAGGGTTTCGACAGCCGCAAGGTGCCGCACTATCGCGGACTGCCGAGCCATGCGAAGGACACCCAATGCAAGTATCAGTGTCGTCACAGCCGGAAGCCCTTCGGGAACAGCTGCTACTGCTAGGCTGATAGCAACTTTTGCCATCAGAAATGGATCATCACCGCGAAGGTACCCGGCAGCGAGTACGACCGCAGCGATCCCGAGCACGATATACACCAGCCGTCTGCCGAGCTCCCCCAGCCGCCGTTCGAGCGGCGTTTCGCGGTCTTCAGCCGCGGCCAGCATCTTTCCGATGCGCCCGATCTCGGTAGAGAGCCCGGTTGCCGTAACGATGGCGACGGCTTTTCCGGCGGTAACATTGGTACCGAGAAAGATCATTGACGACTGCTCGGCCAGTGGTGTTTCGGGACGCGACGGGATCGTACCTTTTTCGACCGGCATGCTTTCGCCGGTGAGGGTGGATTCGTCGGTGCGGAGATTTGCAGCCTCAACGAGGCGTGCATCCGCCGGCACGCGGTCGCCGGCAGAAAGTACGACAAGGTCTCCGGGAACTATCTCGGAGGCATCGACTACAGATTCGCGGCCGTCTCGCCTGACTCTTGCGGTCATGACGGTCGACCGCTTCAATGCCTCAAGTGCCCGGCCCGCCTGCCATTCGATCGCGAAGCCGATCAGGGCATTGAGTATCAGGACGGTGCCAATAGCCGCAGCCTCGAGCGGGCCGTCGGTAAAAAGAGCGACGGCCGCTGCCGCGACCAGCAGCCAAACGACGATGCTCTTGAACTGTGAAGCGAGAATGCCGAACGCACTGCGGCCGCCAGGCTGCTCGAGGGCGTTTGGCCCGTATTGCGCAAGCCTCGCCTTGGCTGTCGTGGATTCGAGGCCGAAAGCAGTATCAACACCCAGACGTGCGGAAACATTTTCCCAGCTTTCGGCGTAAGGCCGGACCGATCCATCGGCGGATCGGTCGCCGACCTCGCTTTCGGATGTTTGAGTTAGAGCTTGTGGCATGCCAGCGTGCTCCCGAAGACGCAGATCTCGACGTCCTCTTCTATTCTATCCGAAACCCGGGCATGGCGGGTGTTCAGAAGTGAATCGAACAGATGGGAGTGATATTAGTCAGTCAGTAAACCTTCGGCTAACGCCTCATCCGCTGGGTAACGTGAATCGCACACGACGCCATAGGAGCAATCGCGGCATGCCGAATAGGACGGAGTTGGGGAATAACTTCCGGCACTCAGTTCTTTGAACAAAGCGGCGGCTTCTTTTCCGATCGAATCCAGGTCGGACTCGGTGAAATCAAAGACCGCCCCGTGGCGCAGGTAGACGATCGACGCCTTCTTTTTCTGAAGGCCGGCGGCATATGCCCAGAGCTGAAAGCGATGTTCCTCGGGGTGCATCTCGGCGTCAGTTTTAAAGTCGACGACGTGATCTTCGCTGACGAGGTCTGCAATGCCGGTCAGGTTCAAGCCGTCGGCATTCATCGTAAAACGGACCTCGCGATCACATTTTGCACCGCGGATCGAAGAATAGACGTCCTCGGTGCGAAACCGTTCGGCGAGGGCGATCGCCGCGGCGAGCTGCTCACTATTCGCATCGCCCGAATCGCGCTGAAGCTCTTCAACGTTTCGTATATCGAGTTCGAGGGCCTTATGGGTCAGCGACCCGATCAGCATTCCGTCGCCCGGTCCATCACTTAAGCCTGGGTGGCCGTCAACATACTGGTACTCAAAGCGTTTCGGACACTTCGCAAAAACCGAAAGTGCAGTTACTGGCAACTCTTTAACAACGGGTTTCAGCGGTGCGATATTTGTTCGTTCCGCTTTCGCAGCCAAAGGCGAGGCAGCAGGGACGGGTTCGACGGCATTCGCACTATCGTACGGGATCACATCCGTCGTGACCTCCGCTGCTAAAAGCCCGTCACGCAGAATGTCGAGCCCGGAACCGGTCGGCTTCCCGGCGGTCAAAAACACAGCGTCTTTCGCCCGGGTCATCGCGACATAAAGCAGCCGGCGAGCCTCTTCATCCTCGCGGGCCTTCTTCCGCATCTTGATCAATTTGTGGATGGCGGGCGTAGCTTTGTCGTACTCGTCGCCTTCGATCTCGAATGCGATGCCGAGTTCGCGGTCGATCGTTATCGGAGAACTATCGCCACGGCCGGACGCGGCCAGGTCGGGAACAAAAACGACGGGCCATTCCAGGCCTTTCGCCTTATGGATCGTCATCAAGGAAACTGCGTCGCCCGATTCGATCTGAGGCCGCGGAATTTCGGTTTCGGTCGCGTATAGCTCGCGTAGATAGCGCTGAGTGCCGAAGACATCTCCCCGCCCGCGGCTGTCAAGTTTTTGCAGCACGCCGTAGAGGCCGTTCAGGTCGGCCATGCGGCGGTCGCCCTGCGGCATATTTGCCGTAACGGCTGAATAACCCGTGTACCTGTCCGCGAGACGCAGGATCATTTCCGCGGAATTATCTTTGGAGGCATCGAGCAGCTTATGCAGGGTCGATGCCGTTTTTCCAAATTCGGGCCGGCGTTCGATGAGGGACCACCAGGTTTCGTCCTTTTTTCGTTCGCGTGCGGCGCGAAACAGTTCGATATCGCTGTGTGCAAAGAAGGGCGAACGAAGTACGGCGACCAAGGCAATATCGTCGGCAGGCTCAGCCAGAAAGCTGAGCAGGGCAAACATGTCCTTTGACTCACGCGTGTCGAGAAGGCTGCCGCCGCCCGCATTTACCGCCGGTATTCCGCTTGCCGACAGCACGTCGCCGTAAACCGACAGCGGCGCCCACCGCTTTGCGATGATGGCGATATCGGAATACGGGATCCCGTTGACGTTGTGCAGTTCTCGTATTCGCTCGGCAATGTATCGTGCCTCGAGAACCTGACCCTCACGCGGCGAGTATTTCGCATCCCCGTCAACTACGGCGGCGCGAATGTGCGGATGGCCGAGGTGCGATTCCTGCCTGAAGGCGGTCAGCGGTTGATGAAGCTTTCCAAGAACCGGCTCGAATACCGAATTGATCGAAACGGCAAGATGATGGTGTGAACGAAAGGTGAGGTCAAGCGGTATGCTTACGCCTTTTCTCTCGTCGACGATATGGCCCTGAAACCTTGCGAACACATCGACGTCCGCGCCTCTGAAGCCGTAGATCGATTGCTTTTCATCGCCGACGATCGTAAGTGTCGCTTCGGCCGACAGCTTGTTTAGTATCTCCGCCTGGATCGGATTCGTGTCCTGAAACTCATCGACCAGAAAAGCCCGCCACCGCGGCCGGTAATGCTCGACAGCCGCCACATTCGACAGCACCTTTAACGCATATCGTTCGAGATCATTAAAATCCAGCACCTTTTCCCGAAGCTTTTCGGCTTCGATGTGATCGCGGACAATGCGATAGGCTTCGGCAAGAATGGGTATGCGGCGTGCGGCTTCCTCATCATCCGGCCCGAAAGTGAGGTCAGCGATCTCCTTTGTAGCCTTGACGCGCACTTTAAGGGCGACCAGACAGCCCCGGACCATTTCTAGTTGACCGGCGTCCCATTTCTTGCCGCTTCCGGAGTTTGACCTGAAACGCTTGAGCACGTCAGAGATTTCGCCGATGCCTGCATCATGTCCGGCGAT
The DNA here is from genome assembly GCA_030372865.1 of Pyrinomonadaceae bacterium. Classification (GTDB taxonomy): domain Bacteria; phylum Acidobacteriota; class Blastocatellia; order Pyrinomonadales; family Pyrinomonadaceae; genus OLB17. Next base: position 13,602 of record JAUCQE010000652.1, on the reverse strand, counting down.
CTGCATGGCGGCGATCACGTCGAGCCGGATCTCTTCAAGCGTGTCACCCGAAAGGCCGGAGCACTCGCGGAGTATCGCGGAAGCTTCGTGCCACGCGGCGCACGACATCAACTCGTCGATCGCTTCCCGGCGAGCAAGTTCGATCGCGGCATGCCAGTTTTCCGCACCGAGGCGGAGTGCTGCTTCGGCCGCTTGCGGGTCTCCCAACATTACCGGCAGGACGCGAACCAGCCAGTGGAACCCTAGCTCGTCCGTTATGCTCAGCGGAAGCTTTGCGAGAGCATCACTGATTTTCTCGGCGGACCACAAGGGCGAGTCGATCTCGTCAAGAACGGAGAAATCCGCCGGGATACCCGCGAGGTCGTAAAAATCACGGCAGATCCGTGCGGCAAGCGAATGAATAGTGCTGATCTGCGCGGCCTCGACCTCTGCCGTCACTGACTCGGGACAGCCTGCCGCAGAAAGGGTCGATCTAATGCGGGACCGAAGTTCGGCCGCCGCCTTGTCGGTGAACGTCACGGCAACGACTGACAAAGGCGAGAGGCCCTGGTCTTTAACATGAAACCGGTAACGCTCGGCGAGCATCCGTGTTTTCCCGGTGCCTGCTCCGGCGGTGACGGCCGCGCAGCCTTCGGCTTCGGCTGCTCTCTTCTGATCGTCGGTAAGCCTGATCATGCCCGTGCTTTCCTCCTCAGCCGCGAGCCTTTCCGGCACAGGATGTCGAAATCGCAATAGGTACACGCCTGTCCGGCAGGATCCGGGTCGATCGCGAATGAGCCCTTTGCGAGCAGGCCTTTGATATCTTCCGCAAGTCGGTCAAGCTTGACCATGTCGTCCGGTTTGATCTCTCTCAGGATCTTGCCTTTGGTCAGCGAATAGTAGACGCTGTTGCCATAGTTGCCGTCCGGATACAGCTTCCGAAGTGCGACGTTGGCGTAGAGCGGGATCTGTACGTCGACCGTCAGTTTCCCATCCGGGTCCTTCGCACCTTTCGGCACCGTGCCGCTTGTCTTGTAATCGATGGCGATCAAACCGTCGGGCGTGTCGTCGACGCGGTCGATATAACCGATCAGCGGGAATCCTTGCCAGGTCTCTTCAAAGCGTTGCTCGACGCCCACGACGCGCGAACCCTCAAAAATGAAATCAGCGGCGGCAACAGCTTTACGGAGTTCACGCAGCTGTTCAAGGCGTTCCTGTTCCCAATTTGGCAGTGCCGGAAGCCCGACCGATTCATCGATCTCGGCGTCGGCGAAAGCGTCTTCGAGGCATTCGAGTACGGCTGCGCGAACATCCGGTTTATCTTTCGACCTTTCAACCGCAAGCTCCAGCGTCTTGTGGTAAAGCAGTCCTCGAACCGCGGGGTCGAGACCGTATTCCATCTCCTCCATAGCCTGGAGCTGCAGCGACCGCTGGGCAAACCACTTGAATGCACACTGGCCGATCGTCGTGAGCTGTGAGGCGCTCCAATGTCGTGCTGCAGGATCGTGCGGAACGCCGATCACGCCGTCATATTCATCGTAGGGCGACGGGCTTTCACGCCGCATCTCGACCTCGAATTGCCGGCGTGCTCGAGCCATTACATCGTCAGACGTAATCTCGTGGCAAAGGTGAAAAACGCGATCTTCCTCGACGCTCGATACGACTGAAAGATGCGGTGCCGGAGTCGCGGCCGCGATGCCGATACGGCCTAAATACGAACTTGGAAATACCTCCCCGCTGTCTGTCGACTTGGGGAAAGAAAGATTCACGTTCGATCGGGCCGCGGCGAGGGTGAAATAGAGCGAAAGGTCTTCCCAACGTGCGACCTCGGCGGCCTCGGCGAACCTTATGCCGGTTGCCGCCAATGCCTTTCTTTCGTGGAAGTCGACAACCGGGTCGTCAGATGGCGGCTTTGGAAAAATGCCCTCGGCGAGCCCCATTACAAAGACATTGTCGTAACTTCGGCCGACCATTTCTTCGGGTGTGAGGATCGCAACACCGGCATTGCCCGGCAAGAAGGAGACCGATTCATCGGAAATTGCCTCGTTGGCTATCGCTGCGAACGCAGCAAATGAGATCTGCTTTTCCGTTGCGAGCGGCCCGAATGCATAAAGCGTTTCGAAGAGCTTGCGGTAGGCATTTGCCTCGCGTGCCCGCCGGGCCGCCTTCAGGTCGGTGCCGAATTTCTTGAAGGCGGTCTTCAGTCGCGACGTCCACTCGGCGAAACTGCCTTCTTCGGTGAAGTTCACGGCTTCGAGATCGGGGCAGAGATCGAGCCATTTTTCATACCCCGACTCATGTTTCCGGCGGGCGGCGGCAAATGCCTCGTCGCTGATGCCCGGGCCAAAAGGATGCTTGACGAAACGTGCGGTCGATTCGAAGGGAAAACCGCCGTCGATCATTTCAAAGAACAGGCGAAGAAATCCGCCGAGGCCGGTCGATGCGAGCGGGATGGAATAGGCCGACTTGATCGGAACCCCATACTCTTTGGCAACCGCCGAGAGCACGGGGATGTAATTCTCCTGATCGCGAACGACGATCACCGTCTGCCCGTAGTCTGCTCCGCTGGCGATCAGTTCCTTTATCCGCGAAAGGGCTCCGCGAACCTCGGCCTCAATATTCGAAAACGCGTGAGCACATACTTCCGGAGCGGAGCCGGCAGCCGCGACGAATCGTGCCGCAAGTTGCTCACCGATGCCGGCGGGTTCGTACGGTGTATTGTCCTCGATCACCCATCCGTTTTCTGTCAGGAACTTCGCCCATTCGCTATTTACCGTAAATATCGGGTCATCGCCAACGGGCAGGAAATACTGACTTCCGTCTGCCGCCGCGGCGTTGATGAAATGGATCTCCTCTTTACGGGCCCGATGGTGCCCATAGATCACCAGTCGCACTCTTTCCGGCTCTGAATGAGCCGCTTCCCAGAGCAGTTCGACGCTGTCGATCCGGCCGTTCCGCCGCAGTTCCTCTTTATAGGCATTAGCGATCCGGCCGAGCTGCCCGATCCGCGGCGAGCCGTAGCCGGCAAGCTTTTCCGGATCGATTCCGGTTCGCAGCACGATGTCCAGAATGTGCCGGATGCGGTCAGCGAGAGCCGCCGCATCTTGGCCGGGGCTTTGCCCAGCGACGACCCGCCGCAATGTGTGTCGTGCGTAAACCGCCGAGGCGACCGAAAGCCCACGCCGCCTGATCGCGGCGCGAGCAAGCCTGGTCAATGCACGCCCGGCAACGCCATTTTGGGCCGCGACCTCACGGCTCAGCGTCACCAACAAAGCATCGCTCGGAATGCTCTCCGGAAAGCGTGGAAAAAGGCTTGTATTTAAGGTGCGGGACATAGAAGAGTGCCCAACTTTACACTAGAATGGCGGACAAAGCCAAGCTCATGCCCGCTCGCCCAAATTTCGCTTCTGCCAAATCGTCTCGTCTCACCGCGCGTATGCATGGTTTGAGACGGCATGAGACGATTCTGAGACGGTCGTGAGACCGTGTGAGACGCTTTCGAGACGGTCGTGAGACGCTTTTGAGACGAGTTGAGACGGTTGTGAGACGCTTCGAAGACGAAATCTGAAATTTTAGATCTCAAATTTCAATCTCCGAATCTCTCACTTCTCAATTCTCATTTCTCATTTATTTCCGCGTCCTGATACCGCCCTTGCTTACGCGCGGGCTTTTGCATTTGGCTCTTCACTTTCTCTTAGACTTCCCAGACTGTCTCGACTTCCTAGACTCCCCAGACTTCCTAGACTGGCTCCTCAAAGATCACGCGGTTCGAATCACCAAAACCGCGACGCGGAATTGTGCCATACATCGCACACTGTTGCAATACAAATACATAGCTCTTTACCTATTGAAATTTCGCGACCAGGTCGCGGACCGGTGGTTTTGACCCCCCATAACTGACGATGGCGACCTCAAGTGCAGAGTTTTCGTGCAGCCGCAACGCACGCTCGATCGCGTTCATGATCCAGTCCGTTGCGTTGCCGAAAACGCCGCCGCCGAGCAGGGTCAGATATACGCGGTTGTTCCCGGTATGTGCGGCGTTCAGGCGGGCGGAGCAAAGCGTGGCCTCATAGGCCGCCTCGAGCACGAGGCTCGCGAATTCCGTCCACGCGTGGCCGGGGATGGAATTGTAGGCGACCGGCAAGGCCGAGCAGTAAGCTTGCGTCACCGTATGGCCGGCGGCCTCGACCGTTACTTCCGTGTCCGATTGAACGCCGATCCGCATCATCCCGCGGAGTTCGTCCAATTCGTTATCGTCAGCGGTCCGCAGCCGATCCGACACCGCCGCAAGCCCTTCGACGGATGTCATTATGTAGCCGTTCTTCATCGTCCAAAGCCGGCCGTCAGCGTTGCTGAGAGCCTCGCCTAGATCTTTAAGGCAGTCGATCTGGTTATCGGCCGTCTGCCCTTTCCGACCGTTCACTTCCGCAAAGTAATTTCGGTAGATCGTACCCGCACCCGCGGCTATCGCGCACGTCGGGCCCTGGGTGTGGTCGTTCTCGTAAATGCCGACGCCATGCTCCGGAGTGTGGCTCGGCGTGATCATCTCAAGCAGGTTGAACTGCGACGCTACCTGAAAAAAGGCACCGGCGTTGGACGCATCGGTGTGCAAGGCTCGAACATTCCCAACAACTTCACGTACCGAAAGCTTGCCCTCAACCCGCGGCAGCGACCGGATCCGCTCCCTTAATTCTGCAAGCGAAGGCGTTTCCAACCGCCCGCATCTGAACGATCGCCCGTTGATACGCGACGCCAGAGTCTCGCCGTCAAGAACGATGTTCTCGCGAACCTGCTCACCCGACTCTTCGCCAAAACCCGTAAGTTTTTCAAACCAAGTCGCCATACGGGCCATTCTACCGAACAAAACAAAACGGGCACCAACACGGTGCCCGCTACTTAACTAAAAATTGGCTCCGCAGGTAAGACTCGAACTTACAACCCTTCGGTTAACAGAAGAGCAGACAACGTTCAACTGAGTGTTTTCAAATAGCAATAAGTATCATACAGTTCAACAACTTAGGGACGATTTTTCCACTCCTTGTCATTCAGTGTAAATGAGAGGTTTTTGGTGCGATTTTGGGGAGTTATGACACAATCCATGCCACAATTCTCGATCACAAGCCTCAGTTGCGCCAACCAATCAAACGCGATATCGAGGCGCCCGTAGGTTCACAGAGCCATTCAGCGTGGAACGAGCGAATGTGGCGTGTCTTAGTGACGATCGCTCGCGGCAATGCTAGGTTCGAGACCAGCCTACAAGAGTACGGCCCCGCCATCGCGCCGTTTCGTCAAATTGTGGAGTGAGAGGTCGGGCGAGCAACGCGATTACTTTCTTCGAGCGATTGGTGTAGATTTGTGGTCTGAGGTTGGTCGCTGGGCGATAATTGCTACGCTAGAGGGGGTGGCTCGCCGGTTGGGCCGATTTGGACGACGGTACAGAAGGATAATTATTCGTATGCGGTGAGCTTCGGGGTAGAACGGGCCGTTCGGATCGTTATCAGGGAACAGCTGGTGTTGGAAGTGGTTTTTGTTTCCTCCTCGGAAAGACGTTTGGCTGATCATCCCGAGGAACAAGTTCACCCCCTACCGTCGTAACGAGCCCGCCGACGCAGCCACAGCCCGCGTAGTTGATAAAGAACTCGGGTTCATTCCGAGTCGGAGAGTCGATACCATCGTTGTTGATCTTCCTAAGGACGCGGCCGATCCAGTCATATTTTCGAAGTGTCCAGAGGCAGACACGGACTGCATCATCTCATGCAGGCGTCCAGTTCGCTCCGGCTTGTGTCGGAACGCCCTATCTCTTTACCCTTCGGAACATATCGTATTCTGTGACGCTTGCTGCCCGTGAAACGGGGTTCCCGCCCGAATCAAATGTGTGATGAGAACCGGACATCCGGACTCAGCCCGCACCGTCGCTCCAAGATCCCGCAAGGACCTCGCCCGCTGAGTTACCGGTATTGGTTTTGTTCGCATCTACAACTGTAACAAGGGCTTTCAATTGAAGGCCGTTCACGGGGTAGTCAGGATAGGCGACGCCGCTGTTCCCCGCTGTCCGGCCAGCATCTCTAAGAAAGCTCGGTGTCTCGCGTTATCCTTCGGACCTGAAATTCCATAAAGATGTAGGTCGGAACCAAGAAACTTGCCAATGCTGCCAAAACAATATCCACATGTTGAAGGAGTTCGAATGCGGGCGAATAATCGACCGCCCAGTAAGGTAGAGGAGCCAATGATGAAAAAGATTGTGTTCCCATCTGGTGAATTATGAGAAACAAAGAGAACAGAGCTACAGTCCGTAAAATACTTCTACACTTCTTTCGCATCGCTGCAGCCGTGATCATGAAGAGAACGCCGGTTAGAAGATACCTAGATGCAAGATCTTCGAATAGATTGGATCCGATTGGAAAGAACTTATTCTCTTTATAGGCGAGCTGCCATCCGGCTGCGAGACCAAACGCCACAGCAGATGAAAGTAGCGCGATAATTGCACATCCAAATGCCAAGAAAGTAGCTGCGCTCCTAAGACGGTCGAGTGTCTTTAGCGGCCTTGCATCTACTGTCCCCATATATTTTTCGAGCCTCTCTCTCGCGTGCATTCCCGAAGTATATCTTTGTACTTTTCACCTAAATAATGAAGATCGTGTTTCTTATCTTGCATAAGCCAGTCCCACCACGTTTGTTTTTGTTGAATGCCCTCTTTGCCGCCGGAGTGCACTAGGGCGTGAAGCAGTACAACAGATAAATGCTCGCTTTCAGGACCAGTTGTCTGAGTAAATGCGCTATCCGGAATCCCAATAAATCGCCAGCCCGTGTTGCCGTAGAGTCCTGGCCAAGCATAATCTTTGGAATTTGGAAACTGTCGGGCGACTTCTCGCATTTGTTTCCCAACATCACTACCTCTTGTCCAAAGTGTATCGTAGACGGATTCTTCATACATTGTTTCGGTTACAATCGTTAGGTTAGCCAGCTGATCTTTTACAGGGGTAACTCCCGCCGCCTCGAACGCTTTAGTACATTCCGCCCGCTTAGCATAGTCTATTATGTCTTGCACTCGTTTCTTTCGATTATATTCATCCGTCATGTGCCGAAAATAATCGTCTTCTGTCCAGTTTATGACCGTCTCAGCGAGCCCTGAAAGGTATTGCGCATAGAACGTACCGACGAGCAGTGCATAGCTTTCCGGACCGCGGCCGCCTACGCGGCTCCAATTCGCATCGTCTCCGTAATGCCCTCGCTTAAGGCGGGGGTCTTCTGCATCGACCACTTCGCGCACATTATAACGCCAAGTCGAGACCATCCCGCTTAGTATGGAATAAAGTTGGTAACCGCCTTCCACTCGGGTGTTCACGTTAATCTCAACATGCGGGCTGCTTCTGATCGCGGAGCCCAAAAGTTCGCACTTGAAAGGCGCTCCATTCAACGTACACCCATATTCTGGTCTGCCTGCATCCCCCGCGAACTTGTAACTCAGTAGGCTCACGGGGTTGATAGTTGGATCAAGGGTTGGATCGCTTGGCTCGACCCTCCCGCCTAGCGGCTCGTATTCAACGTTCGTCGGCGAATCATCCGCGAGGCCGCCGTAGTTCCCGAGAGAGTCAATCTTACTGTAGCTTCCAGTGACGATGTCTTCATGGAGCCAGTACACCCCTGGCGTAGTTCCGATTACTCGCTGCTCGGCAAGTACTGCGGCGCCGGCATAAACAAATGTGACCTTCTTTTCGGCATCGCCGTCGAGTTTGGTGATGATCTGTCCGCCAAGAACGGTCGAACGGACGTAGTACTCGCTCGAAGTTACGGTGCCAGAAGTGTTCGTGGGAAAGGTCGAGAACCAATTATCCGTATCGACGCGCTGAACGTCGAGACCATCACCGTCGAAGATCTTTGCAATTGTTTGCGTACTGTCTCTCGTTGGAGTCGGTATCGATTGATACCAACGCATAACCGTTTCATGGTTCCTTCCAGCGGCGTCATACCGCCATCGATTATAATTGTTCGAAGCAGTAGTTTTGTCGACGAGATTCCCCGCTCTGTCGTAGATCTCATTCCCTCCAGTCTTCCGTCCATTCGTGTACGACGCGGTGAACGAGGCTTCCGACCCCCAAATCTCGTTCGTGCGTTCCGTCATATTGCCGAATGCGTTGTATTGGATAATCTGAGTGAACGGCTCTTCCATCTCCTCTTCATTGTTAAGCTTCTGGCCCGAGACGCTGGATACAAGCCTACCGGCCTGATCGAATTTGTAATTCTGATCGAGGCCGGGATCCAAAAGGTTATTCACTTTCTTGACGGCGCCGTCATTGAAGTACTCGTATGTCGACCGTCTGACGTAGCCGCCAGTTAAAACGCTCGATGTGGCCTCGTACTCCGCAGGTCGAAGCGCGTCGTCATAGGCGTAGGTGATGGTCGAACCGTCGTTGCTTCCGTAGGTCATTTCCTTAATCCCGCCAAAGGCCCGGAAATCAATGCCGCTTGCGTAGGTGGTTATCCCGGCGTAGCTAGAACCGGTAATGCTTGTCGTTCGGGCTGCTTTATCATCATTGTAATTGATAACGTCGCCGAAGGGATCCGTTATGCTTTTTAACTTACCAGAGATTTGGTAGGTGTAGGCGAGAGTAAAGTTGCCCGAAACGCCAGTAAAGGTCTTGGATTCAGAGGTAAGACGCGAAAGAGGATCATAGGCGTACGTGGTACTTCCACTGCCATCCTGCATATAAGTACGGTTCCCGAGAGCGTCATACTGAAAATTCACGTCCGGCGTGTCTGCAATGGTTGTGTAGCTTGGTTGCGTGCTAGGCGGTGCATAGCTGATCCCGAGCAGCAATTGTCGCTTTTCCACATTGTTAGGATTGCCGTAGCTATATGTTGTAACCGCTCCTCTCGGATCAGTTACCGAAGCAATGGTGTCGTCGGCATTGTAAACCCAAGTCGTTTGCGAACCGCTCTCGTCGTTCGGATCTCTTTGCGAGAAAAGCCTGCCATGGCCGTCGAAGGTAGCCGTCGTTGTCTGTACCACCGCATTCTCGTCGGTCTGCGTCGACGCGAGTACCTGATCACGGCCGTTAAAGTAGGATTGAGTGGTCAGATATTGGGTCGTTCCATCCCATTTGAATGTCTGAGTCTTCCAGGTCCGTCCGAGGATATCTGCATAGCTCTTTTGCTTCCGTCGTGCGTCGCCGACTGCGTCGGTTCTCGGGACCATCGGGCCCTGAACGGTCGTAATGAGCCCTCCCGCGCAGCCGCAGCCGTCGTAGGAGATCAAGGTATCTTTGCCGTCGGTGCCATAGGAGTCAGAGGGGACGACCCGAATCGTTCGGCCCATCCAGTCATAATCGTGCTGCGTCCAACGATAGCCACGGTTGGCATCGTCGCCTGCTACCTGCCAATATGCCGGATCTGAAAGAGCAACTCCTGAGACTTCGGTAGGCACTGACGAGCGTTTCTCCCTGCCAATAACATCATACTCTGTTCGTCGGGCGGCCCAGCCCCCCGAACTTCCTGGATGCTCGGTACGCGTTGCTCTGACCCGGCCCGCGCCATCAGTCCAGGTCTCTGTTGCTATTTCATCACTTTGATCCGCACCGTCACCATCCACGTCCACAAGTGTTGAAAAGGTCCTGTGGCTGATGCCGTTATTTCCGCGACTATATCGGATATACGCTCCAGTATTCGCTCCAATGCTGAGAACACTGTTCTTCTCAAGTCGACCAATCGCATCGTACAGCCGTTCCGTTGTCTTCCCCACATTCTGTCCCGCCGGGGCGGGCGAACTGGCCCAGACATTCGCTCCGATGTCGAAGCGATATTCCACGTCAGAGTAGTTGTTCGCGGGATCGAAAACGCGTGTCGGATAAGCGAATGCCGACCGGATGATACCGTCGTTGAAGGCATCCGCGTATTCCATCCGCATCTTACGACCAAGCGGGTCGAGCTGGGCAACAACGGATCCTGCAATGTCGTATCGAGTTTTATTCGCGACAGAAGCCGTGGCACCTGTTACATCGTACCTGGTGACTGAGGTCAGATTTCCGCGACCGATAACGAAACTGTTTCCGTACACCGCCGAATCGTGACGGATGGGTGAAATGATCTGATTCGTCTCAAAGCTGAAATCCTCTTCGTCGTAGCCGTACCCTACCCGAGTGGCCGGTTCCAGCGTGCTGGTCAAGTCGTTCCAACCAAAGGTGCGTACTTCAAGCGGAAGACCAATTATCCTCCGGTCCAAATAGGCGGCTATCTCTTTATAGTCCACCTCAGTGCGCTTGATCACGTTCGAAAGATTCGCGTCGTAGGTTCGAGTCTCAGCGACAAGTCCGAATTTTGAGATGGTTGTCCCTGGGTACAGGTCATAAACTACATCTGACTTCCGAGTGTTGATACCGTCGCCGACGCGCGATTCCGTTACCCTCGGGTTTAGTTGATTCGCTGAGTCCACATCGTCCTGCGTCCATGCTCGCCATGTCCAGCGCTTTAATTCGAGGCCAGCAGTTCCGTTCGCCTCTTCGCGGGTCGCGATTGGGAGCCCCTCCATCCATCCGGTTTCACCATAGTACGCTTTAGTTATCAGCCCATCCGGATGGTTTACAAGAGTCGACTCTATTAACGCGGCGTTGCCCGACAGGCCGCCCGGAAGCGAATAGGACTGACCGGCCGTAAAGGAGTTGTTGACAACTGTTTCCTGCTCGACTCCATTGCTGTCCTGATTGAAGTTCTCGACCCAGCTTCTAGTCTGAGTAAGGCGCGGAACGTCCACCTGCGTGCCGCCTACCGATGCGAGATTTGTAGCTACGTGGTTAAGTTTATGGTTATCCGGAGCATAACTCTCGACCTGTTTCACCTGGCCGTAAGAGTTGTAAAGAAACTTAGTGTGGCTGCCATCCGGATATGTTACTTTCTCGAGCACTTTCTGTTGCCATCCGTTCGGAGGGCCGAAAACGGTTAACGATGAGTCGAAGTTTGTCTGGATCTCCTGAGTTGTGTAGCTGAACGTCGCCCAGGTGTGAGTTGTCGCCGATCCGGATCCGTTGTCGGCTTTCCAAGTTTGCTGAATTGTTGTCGGGTATAGCTCGGTGTCATAGTTGACCGTGATTTCACGACCAAGCGTATCTGTTACTTTGCGAAGGGACCCGGTCTCATCATGTTCGATCGTTATGTAATTTCCGTTCCGGTCTTTGATCTCGCTGGCACGAAACGCTCCGCCTTTCCAGTTAAAACTCATCTGCGTGCCGTCAGTGCCGCGTAGAACCAGATCGATCTCTTCGACCGGGGCGTTCGGGTCCGGAGCGGCCTGCGCTTCGATCTGCAGATAGGACGAGTCAGCCGTTTCGAAGAATGCTGATGCCCCTACCTGCTTGAACTCCGTCCTCGCACCTGATGGCGAGATCATCACGTATGCCCAGTACGGGTCGCTGCCGATCCCACCCGGGACAAAGTATGCAGGCTCGATCGTAGGAAAGCCGAATCGAAAACCCGGGCTTACGTTATCGATGTTCGTATCGAAATGGATCTCATTGTCTTGTCGGGTCCACACAAGGGAGTTGTAGCTGATGCCAAAGCCCATATCGAGCCCTGCGCGGCCCGGCAGGCCGACCAGCGATGTGCCCCAAGAGAAGTTCTGAGAATAGAGATCTGTGCCTCCAGTTGCATTACGCGGCGATAAACGTGCCTTGGCGAGTTCGTAAGGCATCAGCGATCCGCCGATCTGCTTAACGTATGCAGACGGAATCGCCGTATCGCCAGCAATTCCAAGTCCTTGCATCTCGGTCGCGGTCCCGCCGTTCTGCTTGACGTACCAGACCCCGGTCGTGGGCCGCCAAACCGCGAAATCCGCCCGGCTGTCGCCTAAGTAGTTTCCAACGACAGGCTGGTCACCGTAACTGCCCCAGGTCTCGGTGAAGTTCGTATTGTGGTTCCCGCTGCTTTTCAGGACGTACCAGGTGCCGGTGGAAGCCCGGTAGACCGTTGGGTCCGCCTTGCCATCGCCGTCGTAATCGCCCGGTATGGGAATATCCGTCGCCACGCCCCATTGAACCGACAATAGGCCAAGAGTGCTTTGCTGGACCCACCAATACCCGGTCGAGGGGCGATATATTGCGATATCGGTCTTGCCGTCGTTGTCGTAATCCGCGGGCACAGCTATGTCGCCGGAAGTGCCGAATGCGGTCGAGATCGTGCTGGCGTTCGAACTCTGCTTTACATACCAAGTACTGTTCGACGATCTGAAAACCGCGAGGTCGCTGGCGCCATCGCCGTCGTAATCGCCGACAACGACCTTATCGCCGGCCGCACCGAAACTGACCGACTGCGTCTGGCCCGACGAACTGTTCCTGATCGTCCAGGTCCCAGCCGCGAATACCGCGGCGTCGGTCATTCCGTCGCCGTCAAAATCACCGGGTGATGCAATTGCACCGGACGTTCCGATCGAATATGCAGTTGTCGATCCGCCGCCGCTGTTCTTGATCCTGAAATCGGTACTGTTCGAGTTCCAACGGCCGATGTCCGCTTTTCCGTCACCGTCAAAATCGAAATCGACTGCGGCTGGGGAGGGCGGCACAACTGCCGTTTCGCTCGATGCAAGCTCGGAAAGCTTTCCGCTGACCATCGAAAACAGCGCCATGGGCTTTTGAACTGCCGCGGCTGCCGAATCATAAACGCTCGCAAAGAATCCGCTGGATGCAACTATGAACGGGATCGGAGGAGCAGAGGGTACTGAAGTTACCGCCGGAGCAGATCGCCGTTCAGCGGCAGCTCTCGGCGTTGTCCAGAAGAGGCCATTGGTCAAAAGTGAAAAGGTAATGGCTAATGCAACGGTTTGCGAAGTGACGCGGCGGAAGTTCATATGGGTTTTGGGGAGTGATGTCTATCAAAAAGTAAGAAAAGTCGTCGTACACGTTCGCCATTGTCGGGGCGGTCGACGAAATACAGGATGATCCACCTATTTGGGATCTCGATTTCGATCTGTTTTTGATGCAAGAAGGCCGTGAAGGCAAGGTTCGCACAGGTGCATTCACCAGCTTACTCTGCGTGAGTACTGGGAAAGAGAGCATGCGAGCTGTAGGAGAAGCAAACACCGAGCGGCACCTCGTGGGCTAGAGAACCAAACTCAAACTCAACTAACGTTTTATCCAGTGATTTGGGAAAAGATTAGCTGGGACGAAAAATAAAGTGAGGGAAAGGTAGCACGATAATCAGACTCTGTCAATATATTTTTATTTGACCGAATGCCGGCGCTTGCGAAAAGGGGCAAAGCGCAGTCACACGCTAGAATTAGGCGTGCATCGAAATATCCGGTTCTGCCTTCGTCAATGAGATCGTATCAAGTTCGCATTAAGTTAGTCAGATATGTGCCGGAAGGTGATTTATCAGTGCTCTACGTAGACATTTGTTTACGCAATTTATCATTCGTACATCGATGGCAAAAGATTGATTCCTTGCCTTATTCGCCGACTCAATGCTACGCGATCTTCGAACAAACGGAGACGGTTTGGGCGTCGCTTCTGCGTTTAGGTCGAAACCGATCCCCGCAGAGACGATTTTGGAGCATGACGTTTCAAGAAGACTTAGTTTGCCCGTATAGTGTTGTTGCGAGGTAAGGATGCGTTACTTTATCAAAGTTCTTGGTTCAGGTCG
>JAUCQE010000651.1 GCA_030372865.1 Pyrinomonadaceae bacterium | reverse complement strand
GGGCACACAGCACGCGCGACACCAACGGTGCCGAGCGGCTCGTAAGAAAAGTTCAAAAGCAATACTCTTCCGGTAAGCAAACTATTCCTCCTCCTCTATTCTAAATTGTAATGTAATATCAAACCTCGGTTTAAGGCAAGCACAATATATTGACGTTAATATAAACGTAAGACGATATATTGAGTAATATAAACCATGCCCGCCTCTTTTATATGCTCTCACCTGCCGGTGCCAAAACCGTTTCTACGCTGGTAACGCTAGGATTTTCCCTGTAAGCGTTGTATAAATCTCGGGAAGTTCGATCACATCTCCGTTCCGAGGTACAAGTATGGTACGAAGTATTCTCGCCGTTATTGCCGGCCTGGTCGTGGGCGGCATTGTAAATATGGGTATCGTGATCGCCGGCCCGATGATCATCCCGCCGCCAGCCGGTGCGGATATGACGACCGCCGAAGGCCTGAAAGCCGCGATGCCTTTGCTGGAGGCAAAACACTTCACCGCTCCGTTCCTGGCCCACGCATTGGGTACTCTGGTCGGAGCGGCCGTAGCCGCTTTGATCTCCGTCTCCCATAAATTCACCGTTGCGATGATAGTTGGCGTCGTCACTCTGCTTGGCGGGATCGCGGCGGCTACGATGATCCCGGCTCCGATGTGGTTTATCGCCCTCGACTTGATCGCAGCATACATTCCGATGGCGTGGATCGGTTGGAAACTGGCGGGGCGATAAGCCTTTGCCCGAAATCGTATGCGGATCGACGAATTCATGCCGTCCTGGGACGTTCGCGAACGCTTTGAGCATCGCGTTAAGGCTCCGGCGGATGTGGTGATGCGTGTCGCCTACGACTTTGACATGCAGTCGATCTTTCTGATCCGGGCGATCGTAAATGCACGTAAATTCATCCTGGGCGGCACGAAAGAAGTTCGTCGCCCTATCGGTCTAGTTGAAGAGACCCGCAGCCTCGGCTGGGGAACACTCGTCGAAGAACCCGGCCGTCTTCTTATTTGCGGTGCTGTCTGCCGCCCTTGGTTTGGCGACGTGACGTTCACGGCAATTCACCCAAAAGAATTTGCCTCCTTCGCGGAGCCCGACCTCGTAAAGATCGTCTGGACGCTCGAAGCAGAAGAGATCGAACCAAAAGTAACCCGTTTCGCTCACGAGGTCCGTGCGATCGCAACAGATGAGGAAGCCCGTAGAAAGTTCCTCCGCTACTGGCGATGGGCAAGATTCGGGATCGTCGCGATCAGGCTGCTTTTACTCCCCTCAATAAAAAAACGGTCGGAGAGTCAAGAGATTTAGATTTCATCGACGCGACGGAATAGAACCTGCGGCATCTGATCTGGCGACGGACCATACTTCTAACTGAGCGGTGTTAAACTTATCCGGAATGAGAGAGGATCACGCAGATTGGGAAAGGGCTTGGGAGTCGGCACGCCATCTTCAGTTAACTGACTTATCGAAATTCGATTTTGCTACCCGTATGAAAATCGATGTCGGTGAAATTGGAGCTGTGACAGTCACTGTCGCTCCAATTAAATACGCCGAAACCCTCTTCATTCAGGATGAAGTCTGACCGATCTGCGGAGAAGACGCACTCAGTGACGAAAGAATTCGCATTTCAGTTAACACCGTATTCACCAAAGTACAAAAACTGGCTTTTGGTGCGTGGGCGCATAGATCGTGTCTGGAAAGTTGTTCAATAACGGAACAACTGACCCCGGTTCCGTGGTGACTAGTTCGGACGTCAAGCACGACAAAGGCAATCGGCTTGAATTCCGAACCTATGAATTAACAACTCACCTGTTTTTGCGGGCAATCACCAAACTCCACGGACCACCATTGTCATTTTGAACCCGTGGTTTCAGTAAGGCAATATCGTGATAACTTAGTTTCGGAACTCAAATGAACACTCTCGTTAAATGGTATCGATACCTACTGGTGCTTCCGGTAATGATTCCGATAATCATATGGATCCCGTTTAGTCTGGATTTGATTACGAAAAGTTCGTACTTCTTTTTGGTCGGAATGTTCTTTGTGGTTTCTTTGGTATTCGGTGGTATTCCTTACTTCATTTGTGCGACATTTATTTTCTGGTATTCCCGAAATAAGGACGAAGCCACAGTTCGCAAATTGTATCTTTTGTATCCGATCGGAATGATCGGGATCTTCTTTATTGTCCTATTTGTCGATGGCCTTCTAACTCATAAGATCGACTATATCGCGACGCCCTTGCTTCAGTTCTTGCCCGATTTTATCAATTGCTTCATAGTGATGAGCGCGTTCACGTTAGTCTTCGGTTATGGCTATGTTCTCGTGACGTTCCTGATTGTTCGATTAATTAGAGGACGCAGATTCGATCCGCCATTTTCTTAGTCAGATGGACTTACAGAAGCCGCTGACATTTACGGCTTCCGCAACACTACCCCTTAACACAGATAACCTGCTTTAGCTCGGCCACGACCTCGACGAGGTCGGACTGGGCTCGCATTACTTCCTCGATGTCCTTGTAGGCACCGGGAATTTCGTCGACGACCCCTCTGTCCTTGCGGCATTCGACGCCGGCGGTCTGTGCTTTCAGGTCCTCGATCGAGTACTTCGCCTTCGCCTTGGTACGCGACATCTTTCGTCCCGCACCGTGCGAGCACGAGTTGAACGACTCCGGATTTCCAAGCCCCTTGATGATGAACGATTTCGCCCCCATCGAACCCGGGATGGTCCCGAAGCGTCCCGCCTCGGCGTTTATCGCACCCTTTCGGGTAACGTAAACCTTGTCGCCGAAATGCTCCTCGATTCCTACGTAATTGTGATGGCAGTTGACCGTGATCTCCGGACGAAACGCCTTCTCGCTGTTGAACATTCGGTTAAATGACTTCAGCAGGCGGTTCATCATGATCTCGCGGTTCTTCATCGCGTACTTCTGAGCCCAGTCGAGGTCGTGCCAGTAGGCTTTGAACTCGTCCGTGCCCTGGATGAAGTAAGCCAGGTCCGGCGAGGGAAGTTCGTTCAGCTTATGCAGCGATTTCGCGGTCGCGATATGACGCTCGGCGAGTTCCTTACCGATATTTCGCGAACCCGAATGCAGCATCAGCCAGACGTTGTCTTCGGTATCCAGACAGACCTCGATGAAGTGGTTACCTCCGCCAAGCGTTCCGAGCTGGACCATCGACTTTCGCTTGCGGTCCTGGATCTTCGGGTGAAGATCGTCGAATGCTTCCCAGCCTTCCCAACGCGAGGCCTCGTCAACCGATTCCTTGTACGCATTGAAACCGACCGGGATCGCACGTTCGATCTCGTGGCGAAATTCGGCCATCTTCCGGTCGAGGATTCCGCTCTTGAACGGCGTCTTGACCGCCATCATCCCGCAGCCGATGTCCACACCGACCGTTGCCGGAATAACGGCGTCCTTGGTTGCGATGACCGATCCGACCATCGAACCTTTCCCCAGATGCGCGTCCGGCATTAGTGCAACGTGCTTGAAAAGGCACGGCAGACGCGAAACGTTGCGAAGCATATTCTCTTCCTCGAACGTCATCCCGTGGGTAACCCACGAAAGCACGTCCGCCTTCGCCCCGCTGATATTTAGCTTGTTGTACGGCATGTTATCTCCTTGATTAGATGCAAATAAATACGTGAAACCCGCGATAAATCGCGGTCGCGCACGAGGCAACGGTAGCGCTGACTCGCGGTTCAAAAAAACTGTCAGTAGATTCTTACTGGTTGAACGCGGCCCACAGGGCACGGGCCGAATTGATGCCGAGGAGCATCGGGAGAATTGTCAGGATCAGCAGCATGGGCAGCATGATGATCGCCCTTGAACCGTTGACGTACCGGTAATTCGGCAGCGACGTCAGGAACGGCAGCACGATCGTTAGGACGACCGTTACCCCATGAAGCGGGATCGCTGCACCAGGAATGCTCGCGGCAAGGCTGCCGGTGAACCATCCGATTACCGAACCGAAAACGACGGCGACCAGCCACAGGGCACCGATCATATCGAGCGTTGCGTTGCCTCTGACGTACGGCCCTTCGTTCAGGCGGTCTTTATGCCTGAGGCCGATGACCACGAGGATCTGAAACCCTGCGGCGATCGCAGCACACAGCCATGCAAAGCCGTCGACGACGCCGAACTGCAGCCAGAACAACCCGATAATAAATCCGGTCGATAACGCGATGCCGCCGGCGACTTTAGGCAGCAGCACCCAAAGGCTTGCCGTTGCCGGCACGCTGTAGAGGTTCTCGTACGGGTTCGTCGCGTCGTTCTGTTCTTCCATGCTTGCGGAAAGCTAGCATAAATCCTCACACGAATCGAGTTACAACCGCCCACCTTGTCGGTAGGCGAACGCGGTGCCTGCAGATCGCCTCAGCGAACGGGGGACAAACAAGCCCCGTTGCGGGGCAAGGAATGTAAAAATGCATTCCCCCGTTCATCGGCATCACAGGCGGCCGCGTCCGTGTTGGTAAGGTCGTTAAAGCCCGGTTGAAATATCTGCCGGGCGAAAAATGTATTGTCGAGATTCTCCCGCCGGCCGGTTCCGAGGTGAACCGGCCGGTTGCGACGGCGTGGGAGATTCAGTGAACTGCCAGTGATTTGTAGAGCGGCTTGATCGCCTCGCGGCATTCGATATCGTTTGCCTCGATCTCGATCGCCTGTTTGACCGCATTGACCACCTCCGCGATCTTGCGGATCTTATAGAGGCTGTTCTCGCGATCGGCTTTCGTGCTCAGGTTGAACTCGAACGAGACCTCGTCGAAGCAGTCAGCGAGTTTCAGTTCGATCTCGCCCCACTTCCAGCCGTCTTCGAAGCAATCGGCGATGTCGCGCGTATCCTCGACGACCGCCATCACGTAAGCACGCATATCGATCTTTTTGTTCAGGAAGCATCGCTCCCTGATGTGATATTTCTTGCTCATTTTCTTTTCCTCAAAGTTTCTAATTTGACTAAGTTCATTGATACGGGACGGCGGCATGAACTCAGCAAACTAGGAAAAGCTGAGGATTCACGTCGCGAACGGATCGAGACTCTTGAGTGCAAACATAGGTGTTATCTCCTTTTGTAAAATTGGCGGGACCGAACGGACTCGAACCGTCATCGTCTTCCTCGACAGGGAAGTGCATACGCCTTTCTGCCACGATCCCGGCGAGAAATGCAGAGTTATGAATGATGAATTCTGCGTGATCTGCCCAATTCATCATTCATCATTCCGAGTTATGCATTTACAATCTGGGTGGATCGACAGGATTTGAACCTGCAACGGCCTCGTTCACAGCGAGGTGCTCTGCCGGATTGAGCTACGAACCACATATCTCGTTGAATCACGCCCGTCCGTCGCCGAAACGAGCAAAAATTTGGTTTGAACAAGCCATCAAATGATTTGAACAAGCGTGCAAATCATTTGAGCAAGCCATCAAATCGTTTGAGCAAGCGATCAGATCATTTGAACGGCCCGTCAAATGATTTGAACAAGCGTGCAAATCATTTGAACGGCTGATCGAATCGTTTGCGCAGGAATTTTTTCATTTGAACAGGCAAATAAATCGCTTGAACGCACGTTCGGGCCGCCTGCGCGGCGGTTCGAACGACTTGCGCGGCCGTTTGAGTCGCCTGCGCGGCTGTTTTACCGATCTGCGCGGGCGTTCAGGTGCGTCTGCGCCACGTTCAGGCGGTGCTGCTCGGTTGTTTGGGACGCCTGCGCGGCCGTTCAGGTCGTTCAAACGTGCGATTTTCGGCGAAATTGGAGCAGGCGATCGGATTTGAACCGATGATTAGCGGCTTTGCAGGCCGCCGCCTTTGGCCGCTTGGCTACGCCCGCGGAAAATTGGTACACACGGAAGGATTCGAACCTTCATCGACCTGTTTCTAAGACAAGTGCCTCGACCGATTGGGCTACGCGTGCATTTTTAGCGGACATTGTCAGTGGATAGTGGACAATTAGCCATTGTCCACGATCCGCTATCTACTGGAACTTGGCTTCGGGAGAAGGATTCGAACCTCCATTAACTGGTTCAGAGCCAGCCGTCCTGCCGGTTAGACGATCCCGAAATCGATCGGCTAATTGATGATGATCGGCCGCGGGTCGTAAACTTTTAGGCATGAGCCTCATCAAAACTCCGTTTGGAATGCGGTCGACAGCGGCCGAGGTCGTGCACGGTATTGACCTGTGCGGAAAACGTGCGGTCGTAACAGGTGCAGCGCCGGGTATTGGGATAGAAACGGCCCGAGCCCTTGCTTCGGCGGGTGCGTCAGTCGTTTTGGCAGTTCGCGATGTGGAGGCCGGTGAATTGGCGGCAGCGGACATACGGGCTTCGAATGTGGTTGGTGCCGTCGAAGTAAGGCAGCTGGACCTGATCGATCTGGCGTCCGTTCGGTCGTTTGCGGAGAACTGGAACGGCCCGCTCGATATCCTTGTGAACAATGCCGGAATCATGGCATTGCCTGAACTCGTTCTGTCGCCGCTGGCTTACGAAATGCAGTTCGCGACGAATCATCTTGGCCATTTTGCCTTGAGCCTCTCGCTTCGTCCGGCACTCGCCGCGTCCGGATCCGCCCGGATCGTATCGGTAAGCTCGAGTGCCCACCAGCGTTCGCCGGTGATCTTTGACGATATAAACTTCAGGTTCCGGCAGTACGATCCCTTCCTGGCCTACGGCCAATCGAAGACCGCGAACATACTGTTTTCAGTCGCAGTATCGGAGCTTTGGGCTGCAGACGGGATAATGTCGAACTCGCTGATGCCCGGATCGATCCCGACCAAGCTCACTCAGTACATGGTTCCCCGGCCAACCGCTACGGAAAACTCGAAAACCCCTGAACAGGGAGCCGCGACTTCGGTGCTACTGGCAAGCTCTCCCCTGCTGGATGGTATCGGCGGCAGATATTTTGTTAATTGCAACGAAACGTATGTAGCTGAGAAACGGACGACCGACTCGACCGGAGTTGCTCCATTTGCCGTCGATCGCGACAATGCGATGCGGCTCTGGGAACTGTCCCTGGCAGCGATCGAATAGGGAAATTGGTAATAGTGACGCCTTTAGGCGTTCGGAAACGCCTAAACGCGTCACTCTTACCGAAAATTACGGCTATTCAGTTGTCAAACATCGAAAATAAAAGGAGCGGCTTACGTGTCGGGCTTCCAATATCCCGGGCGTAAACCGCTCCTGAAAACGTCTCGGCAAGGTCTCCCTCGCCTTATCTCGATGTTTCGGGAGCGGGAACGCCGCTCCCGCTGTGCTAAAAGTCTTTTTCGGTCCGGCCGAGGCCGAACGTATTACCGTTTTGTTGATCCGATCCGCGATACACACATGCATCCCAAGCCATTGCGGTCAGCATAGCTATGCCAGCCGTCGGGCTTGTTAACGCTCTGGGTGTATGTATCGAAATTCGGATCATTTGATCGACTCCAAAAAATTCTGCCGCAAAATTTCCGCGACAGGATGAGAGTTTTAGCACGTGCTAAAAACGCATGTCAAGCATTTTTTGAAAATAATTTTTGCGAGAAGGGAATGTCAGCGGAAATGCTGGTAGCCTCTCGGCCGCAAATCAGTGCGTTTTTCGCCGTCGATAAGTTCAATTATCCCAGCATTTGCAGTGACCTCGCCG
Source organism: Pyrinomonadaceae bacterium (assembly GCA_030372865.1). Classification (GTDB taxonomy): domain Bacteria; phylum Acidobacteriota; class Blastocatellia; order Pyrinomonadales; family Pyrinomonadaceae; genus OLB17. Next base: position 477 of record JAUCQE010000651.1, on the reverse strand, counting down.
ATGCACGTAAATCCGGCGAGTTTGTCGGGCGAAATTTTTTTCGCGTCGGCGGTGAATAGGAGCTCGAAATCCTCGCCCCCATTGAGCGCGAGATCAAGCCGCTTTCGATATGAGGTGCTCGATGAATCGAGATGATTGTCGAAGGGAATCGCCTCGGCCAAGATCTCTGCACCGACGCCGCTCGAATCGCAGATATGGCCAAGGTCAGATGAGAGTCCGTCGCTTAGATCGATCATTGCCGAGATCCCAGCCTCGCCGAGAATGCGGCCGTCGTCGATCCGCGGCCACGGCGTAAGTTGGCGAAGTATCAATTCATTCACGGAAACCGACGATTGCTCGCCGTATCGAATTCCCTTCTTGAGAAGCTTCAAACCGCCCGCCGCACCGCCGAGCCTGCCGGTCACATAGATCTTGTCGCCGGGCCTCGCGCCGGAACGGAGGACCGCACCGCCGCGCGTCACCTCGCCTCCGACTACG
>JAUCQE010000650.1 GCA_030372865.1 Pyrinomonadaceae bacterium | reverse complement strand
GGGCTCGGGTGTCTTCGCGGATTCCATGATCCGGGCATTCGGAGTACAGGCAGCAGTGAAAGCGACTACCTTGAAGGTCACTAAAACTAAACATATGCCCGTCCCCGACGCCAGTTTCATTGATTTTCCTCGTCCGGCTCCGTGTTCGCGTTACCGGGTTCGATATTGGCGTTTCGCTCCTCCGCGTCAAGGATCTGTTTCTCTTCTTCGGTTTCAGCCTGATCTGTATCAACAGGAGCTTCGCCCTTTCGTTCGCGGATCTTCAGCAGCCTTGCTTCATCGTCTTCGTATATGATGTCAGCCCATCCGCTGTCGAGCAGTTTTGCGATCATCTGCTCGTTCTCTTTGGCATCGACGAAAACGTAATTCGCGCCGAACTTATCTCGGATGATCGGGCCGGCCTCGTCGGTTCTGCCGTCGGTTATGCTAATCAGGGATTTGTAAAGCTCGGGATCCTGCGAGTAAAGATAGTTTGGGTCCAGGCCGTAGACGTAGCTGTGCTTTTGGTCATAGAAGAACAGCTTCGGAAAATCGTCCCAGTTCGCGTTAAATATCCGCTCGCCGGCCGGAATATTCTCTTTGCCATTTTCGTCCACGCCGGTCGCCCATTCCATTGCCCGCCGATAACGGTCATTTGAGTCGTTTGATGCGATCGTCCCCAGCAACCCACCGTGCTCAATTCCTATACGCTGCAACCCGACCATATTGACGAAGAAATACACGATAAGAGCCGCCCCGATCAGGCCAACCCCGGCGGTTCGCAAGTTTTCTGTGCGCACCTGAGCCGGTGGCTTTTCCGAATCAAGCAGCGGTTCAATATCGCGCCTGAATTCGTCCGGAAGTTCGACCGCGCTTTTCTGCGTAAAAGCTTGCCAGCTAAACGCCGCGAAAAGAATAGCGAACGGCGGGAAATATTCGGCGAACCGTTTTGACCGGAATTGGGCCGCAAGCAGTATCGTAACGAACATCAGGAAGAAGGTGTCCTTTTCCGGAAGCTTACCGTTCCTGGGCATGAACAGTATGTAACCGATCAGCATTGCGGCCATCGCAACCGGAAAATGCGTCAGCAGTTCCATCCCTGAATACGGGTACCATTCGCCGCCGACCGCTACCGCGAAATCACTACCGATCTTGATCTTTGTGTAAGCGTGCTCCCAAAAAAGCAGCAGATTATTTGGGAAGTAAGGGTTAATGATATTCCCGAGAATCATTCCGCCTGTGGTGTAAGCGATCGGCTGCCACTCAAACCGCCGCTCGTTCCACGCAATGATGATCACCCAAATGATCGCCGCTATCCAGAGCAGCGGGAAAAGGCTATATGTCCAGACGAACGCGAACATCAGCGGAAGCAGCCAGACGTACTTCCTTTCGAACAGCATGTAAATGCCCGCGATCGTGAAAATGATGGTCAGCGGCGGGGCCTTTGCCATGTTCATCCGGTAATAGAACATGTTGGCACACGTCATGATGCCGCCGAACCAGATAAGCGGGTAGCCGACCTTATATCGGTGAATCAGCCAGTACAATGCAACGATCGCAAGCGTTGCAAACACAATAGCCCCGACCTTGGCTGCCATTACCGGCTCAAAAAACCACAGGAACGGTATCTGAAGCAAATGAAAGAGAAAATGGTGATCGTTGTAGTGTTCCGGATTCAACACCGTAAGCGGCAGCCAATCGAACGACGGCAAGCCCTTACCGCTCGAAAGGCTTTCCCACAATAAGGAGCTCCACCTGATGTGGTAATAACCGTCCCAATCGCCGCAGCAGATCGCGTCGGTGCGGAACTGCAGGAACGCCATGACCATTGCCGCTGCGGCGAAGGCGAAAACAAGATAGACAAGGCGAGTTGCGTCCTCGCTCTCAAAATATTCCCGCCAAGTTCCTTTGGCTCCGGCAGGCTCGAAATTCGCCTGTCCGGCGGTGCTGTTTCCGATGTTTGCTTCCATTATAAATGCTGTTGATCAATGCTCTCGCGAAGCGGAATTAACTGAAGAAATTAGCACGAATGGCTCGCAAAAGACCAATCAAATGCCTCCGGAATGCGGCCGCCGATGCGAGACGTGGTTGCGAAACCGCAACCGTGAACCTAGAATTGAGGTTTTGTTATGTATCCGAAGGGCAATCTGTTCATTCCCGCACCGCATGGACGCCTTGAGGCGATCCTGAAAGAGCCGCGCGGTGATCGCCGGGGCATTGCGATCGTTTGCCATCCACATCCACTTGGCGGCGGAACGATGCACAACAAAGTTGTATTCCGGGCTGCAGCAGGACTTGTGGACGCGGGCCTTACAACTCTCCGGTTCAATTTCCGCGGCGTCGGCGATTCGACCGGCGTTCACTCGGAAATTCCCGGCGGAATGGAAGACGTTCGGACAGCGATCGATCACATGGCTGCGGAATACCCGGGTGAAGACCTCACCCTCGCGGGCTTTTCATTCGGTTCGCGGACTGGCATGGCGGTCGGTATAGCGGACGATCGAGTAGCGAGGCTGATCAGCATCGGGACTCCCGTCGATAAATACGGTGATTACGACTTCCTTACCGAAGCCCGCAAACCGATACTTTTTGTGCACGGCGACAATGACGAATTCGGCTCGCTGGAGAGCTTGAATTTGCTCGTCGAGAAGGTTTCGAAAGTGACCGATACCGAACTAATGGTGTTCAAGAACTGCGGGCACTTCTTCGACGACCATCTCAACGAACTCCGTGATTCAGTCAAAGATTGGACCGTACGCAAAATGAGCGCTTAGGCCCCGAGATCAACGCAAAACCCCAACGATATGAACGACAACATACATTCAACGGTAGAGGAACATAACGCCGCGATCCGCCTTACGATGATGCCGCGTGACACGAACGCCCACGGAACCGTGTTCGGCGGCGTAATTCTGAGTTATATCGACGTTGCGGGCGGCGTCGAAGCGGTACGCCACACGAAGCACGACCGTTTTGTGACAGTGGCCATGAAGGAGGTGATCTTCCACGAACCTGTCTTCATGGGAGACCTTGTCAGCTTCTACGCGGAGACCCTGAAGGTCGGCAATACCTCGATCACCGTTCACGTTGTTGTCGAGGCTGAACGCTTTGGAACGACCGGCCAGAAGGTCAAGGTTACGGAGGCCGAGGTCACCTACGTCGCGATCAATCAGTTTCGCGAAAAGGTAATGATCGGGAAGAGATAAAATGCCTACCTGGAAGCTGGAGATCGAATACGAAGGAACCCGCTACCGTGGGTGGCAGATTCAGCACAACGCAAAGACGGTACAGGGCGAGTTGCAGGGCGCGGCCCGGGAGCTTTTCTCGTCACGATTCGAACTGTTCGGGGCCGGGAGGACTGACGCAGGCGTTCATGCCCTCCACCAGATCGCCCATCTTAAAGTCGCCGAGTTGAAAGCGAACGTGACGCCTCGTCAGATCCAGCACGGTTTCAACGACCTTCTGCCGCACGACATAAATATCCTCAAGGTCACGAACGCCTCGGATGACTTTCACGCCCGTCATGACGCAGTTGCAAGGCAATACGTCTATAAGATCTCGCGTCGTCGCGATGCGTTTGCTAAGAGCCTTGTCTGGTGGATCAAGGACGAACTAAACGCCGATGCTGTGGCGGAAGCGGCCGGATTGCTTGTTGGCAGGCATGATTTCCGATCATTCTGTGAGCTCGAAGAAGGCAAGAGGCAGTCAACTGTCGTGGACGTCGAACTTGCCGATGTACTGATAGCCGGCGACCAGATCTGGTTTCGAATTAAGGCCTCGCACTTTCTCTGGAAAATGGTGCGACGGATCGTCGGAATGCTTGCCGAGGTTGGCCGCGGCAACCTGACGCTGGACGGCTTCGAGCGGCTGTTAAAGTTCGAATCGAACGTCCCAGCAAAATTCACTGCCCCACCCTCTGGGCTATATCTCGAGAAGGTGTTTTACAACGGCGAGGGAACGCAAAAGAGGCGGCGGGACCGGCGACCGTAGGCCACCCGACAGAACTTGCGGGCGTCCACGGATTGTGACAAAGTCAATTTACTCGATTTTCTGAAACCATCTAGTATCTGGAGATTTCTTAAATGCCTAAGATAACGGCTGAAACTGCAAATGGACAGATCGCATTTTCGTGCGATGAAGGCAAAAAACTCGTCCTATGCCTTGAGGACAACGGTATTGACATCCTGCATCGGTGTGGCGGAAACGCTCGCTGCACAACCTGCCGTGTAGAGATCCACACCGGCGACCCGGGCGAGATCGGCGAGGCAGAAGCAGCGATCCTCGCGACAAAATCCGACCTGAGCGACCACACCCGCCTTTCTTGCCAGGTTCGCGTAAAGGACGATCTGCATATTACGGTCGTCAACCAGGCGAGCGTCAAAGGCATCGACGCGGGGCCGCGTCCTGTAGATTGAGCGCATTTGACGCGATTTTCTCGGTAGAACCGGAAGTGTTTGTTATAATCGGATTTACCGATTTATCTAAAGGAGAAGAACAATGGGTCTGAATACTGTTTACAAAGCAAGATCGTTCGATCTCAGCGATCTGACTGGTATTTCTAACGAAACTTTGGCGATGCACTTTAAGCTCTACGAGGGTTACGTAACGAATACTAACGTCCTCAATGAGCGCATCGCGGAACTTATCAGCGGCGGCGAACTTGACGCCACCAAGACTGCGGCCTACAGCGAACTTAAACGCCGTTTTGGTTTCGAGTACAACGGCATGGTGCTTCATGAATATTACTTTGAGAACATGATGAAGCAGGGCACCGGCGACCCGGCGAAGGATTCGGCGTTCGTCAAAGCCGCCGAGGAAAGCTTCGGCAGCTACGACGTCTGGAAGGCCGATTTTATGGCCACCGGCAAGATGCGTGGAGTGGGCTGGGCCGCAACTTATCAGGACCCCTCGAACGGAGCCCTTTCAAATCACTGGATAAACCTCCACGAAACCGGCAACGTCGCAGGCTATGAGCCGATCCTGATCATGGACGTTTGGGAACACGCGTTCATCAAGGACTACGCCCCTGCTGATCGTCCGAAGTATATCGAAGCGTTCTTCGCCAATATCAATTGGGATATCGTCGATTCGCGGCTTTGGACGGCGGGCAGCGCGACTGCGTAAAGCTGCCGCAAGGTGCTAAAATAAAAGGACAGGCGTAGATACGGAGGCAGCTAAAACCTTCGGACGCGTCTGTCCATTTTTGCTTTATGATCGAAGAAAAGGTCCTGGTCCAGAAATTTCTGAACCGCAAACAGCGTGAGAGGCTGAAAAAGCCGGATTGGCTGAAGATCAAGCTTGGTGACCCGTCTAACCAAAATCAGGTCCTGAACCTGATCGACGGCCTTAATCTCCATACCGTCTGTCAGGAAGCGAAGTGCCCGAACATTTTCGAGTGCTGGACGGACAAGACGGCGACTTTCATGCTAGGCGGCGACACTTGTACGCGGCACTGCGGTTTTTGCGCGGTCAACAAAGGTAAGCCGATGGACCTTGACCCGAAGGAGCCGACCCACGTTGCCGAAGCGGTACAACACCTCGGCCTTGCTCACGCGGTCATCACGTCCGTGAATCGCGACGACCTGGCGGACGGCGGTTCGATGCATTGGGCGGAAACTATCCTGAAGGTCCGCGAACTAAATCCCGGATGCAAGGTCGAGGTTCTGATTCCCGATTTCAACGGTGATGAGAATGCATTGAACAACGTCCTCAACGCACGGCCCGACGTTCTGAATCATAATACTGAGACCATCGCCCGGCTCTACCGAAGAGTGCGGCCGGATGCGAAATACGAGCAGACGCTTGAGCTCTTAGAACGCTCAGCACGCTATCGGGATGAGCGTTTCCCGCAGATGATGACGAAGAGCGGCATCATGGCCGGTTTGGGTGAGGAGTTCGAAGAGGTTGTCGATCTTATGCGCGACCTTCGCAAAGTATCGTGCGACATCATGACCATCGGACAGTACCTGCAGCCTTATGAGAAACGTCTGCCGGTCGAACGGTACGTAACACCCGAGGAATTTGCCGAATGGAAGCGGATCGGGCTCGACATGGGCTTCAAGCACGTCGAATCCTCGCCGCTGACCAGAAGTTCGTACCACGCTCGCCAGCAGACCGAGAACGGCCAAGCAAAGTGATCATCATAGAGACTGAAAGGTTAACGATTCGGGAGATGAACTCCGCAACAGATGCGGAGTTCATTTTTTCTCTGCTTAGTTCTCCGAAGTTCATCAAATATATTGGTGACCGCGGGGTTCGGTCCGTGAGTGAAGCTGCGACGTTCATCGAGACCCGTTACCGGCAAAGCTATCGCGACCACGGTTTCGGTCTCTACACGGTCGTGACGAGATCTGATCAAACCCCGGTCGGCATTTGCGGGTTTGTAAAACGAGACAATTTTGTAATCCCCGATATCGGTTTTGCTTTTCTGCCTGAACATGAACGTAAAGGCTTTGGCTTCGAGTCTGCCGCAGCCCTAATGCTCTACGGTGAAGAATCGCTTGGCTTCTCCGAAGTCCTTGCGATCACAACCCCGGATAATGATGCCTCAGGCAACCTGCTTTTGAAGCTCGGTTTCGAGTTTGACGGGCTGACCGATATGCCGAACGGTGAGACCCTAAGACTCTATCGCCGGAGGAGCCGCCACGTCTGATTTAGACGAGCTGCTTGCCTGATAGTAATATCGCGAATATGAAGTACGGACTCATTGCTGGAAACGGCCGATTCCCTTTTTTGGTCGTCGAAGGGGCAAAAAAAGCGGGAGCTTCACTGTCGGTCGTCGCGATCAAGGAAGAGGCAGACCCCACGATCGAACAAATAGCCGGGAAGGTGAAATGGGTCGGCATCGGTCAACTCGGAAAGATGATCGACCACTTCAAGAAAGAGGGCGTCGGAAAGGCAATGATGGCCGGCCAGGTGAAGCACGTCCAGATATTCTCCGGCGCATTGCCCGACGTCCGGATGCTGAAGATGCTCTGGAATCTCCCAAAGCGAAACACGGATTCACTGATCGGTGGCGTCGCCGCCGAAATGGGCAAAGAAGGCATCGAACTCATCGATTCGACCCATTTCATTAAGGACCATCTTGCACCGGTCGGCATTTTGACGAAACGTCATCCCGACGAGAATGAGCAAGGCAATATCGATTACGGACTTCATATTGCCCACGAGATCGCCCGGCTTGATCTCGGCCAGACCATCGTCGTGCGTGCCAAAGCCTGCGTTGCCATAGAGGCGATGGAAGGCACGGACGCTACGATCCTTCGGGCAGGAGAGCTTGCTAAAGGAAAGCTCACCGTCGTAAAAGTTGCGAAGCCCGACCAGGATATGAGATTCGACGTGCCGGTGGTGGGAAAACCCACGATCGAGACGATGATCGAGGCCGGAGCAACATGCCTGTCGATAACTGCGGGAAAGACGCTTATCTTTGACCGCGACGAGATGATCGACCTTGCAAATAGGAACAAGATCGTTGTCATTGGCTCACCGAGCGAAACTTAACCCGCCCTGTAGGCGTATCAATATCGTCACAATTGCCGCTGCTCGCGGCACATACCGGAGAAAGAATGAGAAAACACATATTTGCCCTATTTTTAGCAGTATCTCTGCTGCTGCCGACGGCTGCATTTGCGCAAACGGTTCGGATCACGCCTGCCGAACGGAAAGCCGCTGAAGCGATCACGGCAGATCAACTCAGTAGCTACCTTCACTTTATCGCGTCCGACGCGATGGCGGGCCGCGATACGCCGTCTGCAGCCCTCGATGTCACCGCAGAGTTCCTGAAGATGAACCTGCAACGCTGGGGCTTTAAGCCCGCAGGCGATAATGGAACGTTCTTCCAGAAAATGGTCCTCCGTCGCGAGGCTATCGATCCGGCGGCCACGGCCGTCAAGATCGGCGATCAAGCCTTTGCCCTGAACGAAGACTTCTTCCGCCTGCAGGGCGAAGGCTCAGCAACCGGACCGCTCGTGTTCGGGCGTGATGGCTGGATGGTCAAGGCAAAAAACATCGATGCTTTTCAAGGGGTCGACGTACGCGGAAAGGTCGTTGTCATCACCTCGGCCCAGTTCGCACAGGGCACGCTCACACCGCGTCCGCAGGGCGTGACGCCGGACGATCTCAAAGGAACAAAGGGTACCGACTGGGCCGACCCCGTGGAGCACGCACGTTCAAAGGGTGCCGCAGGGCTGATCTTCGTTGCTCCGCCGCAGTTCCAGCAGAACTGGGCGAATGTTCGGAATTTCTTCTCTCGCGGAAATCTTTACGTTGAAAAACTGCGTGACGCTCCCGCTGCGGGGAGTGCATTCCCAGTGGTGCTGGTATCCCAGAAAACAGCGGACTCGATATTCGCCGGCGAGAGTGTAAACGGGACAGCTGCAGCCGCGGCGGTCTTGAACAAGTCTGCATCGATCACCGCCGCCGTAAAAGCGGAAACCTTGATGACGCAAAACGTCGTCGCCCTATGGGAAGGCAGCGACCCTGTCCTGAAGAAGGAAATGGTCGCCGTCGGTGCACACTATGACCACGTCGGAACCAATCCGAATGCTCGCGGCGACGACAAGATCTGGAACGGAGCCGATGATGACGGTTCAGGAACGACCGCCGTGCTCGCAATGGCCGAAGCCCTTGCCAAATCAAAGGTCAGGCCGAAGCGCTCGGTTTTGCTCGTCTGGCATGCTGGCGAGGAAAAGGGCCTTTGGGGTGCCGAATACTTCAACAAGTTCCCGACTGTCGATATCAAGAGCGTAATAGCCCAACTGAACATCGACATGATCGGTCGCAGCAAAAAGCCGGGAGACACAAACGAAAGGAACAAAGATCTTTCGGGTCCGAATGAGGTGTATGTGATCGGCTCGGAGATGATGAGCTCGACGCTTGGTGCGATCACGAAAGGCACGAATGCGGCTTATCAAAATCTTACTTACAATTTGCGGTATGATGACCCGAAGGATACGAACCGCTTCTTCTTCCGTTCCGACCATTTCCATTACGCGCAGAATGGTATTCCGATCGCATTTTGGTTCACGGGCGTTCACGAAGACTACCACCAACCCGGTGACCACCCGGACAAGATCGACTATCAGAAAATGGAAAAGATCGCTCGTACCATCTTTCTGACGATGTGGGAACTTACCGATCTTAAGGAACGCCCGAAGATCGATAAGCAGCTTCCGCCGGAACTGACACAGCGATAAAACTGTCTCTTATACACATCTCCGAGCC
>JAUCQE010000649.1 GCA_030372865.1 Pyrinomonadaceae bacterium | reverse complement strand
ATCTACACCGTTCGGAACTCGTCGGCAGCGTCAGATGTGTATAAGAGACAGTCCCGCTGCTCTTCAACGCGATAAGCGGGAATTAGCCACGAATTAACACGAATTGGCACGAATTATTTTTATTCGGAACATTGAGTTTTCACAATTCAATCCGGCGGGAACAGTAAACAATATGGAAGGCGGACTTCTCCACAAAGACCTCGCATTCAAAATTGTTGGGCTTGCAATGCAGGCCCACCGCGAGCTTGGGCCGGGATTTCTTGAAAAGGTTTATGAAAATGCGCTGATGATATTGCTCGAAGAGAACAATATTCCGGCATTCGCACAGTTCCCGGTCAAGGTTCATTTCCACGGACGCGTCGTCGGTGACTATATCGCAGACATTCTTGTCGACAACAAGATCATCGTCGGACTAAAAGCACAAGAGCGGATCCTGCCGTTGCACAAAGCCCAGACGATTAATTACCTCAGGGCAACAAACTACCGCCTCGCACTCCTGCTGAGCTTCGGCCGAACCAGCCTGGAACACGAAAAGCTCGTGCTCTAAAAATAATTCGTGAAAATTCGTGTTAATTCGTGGCTAATTTGCTTCTGTGGCTAAATCACCGCTTTCATTGTAGAATGCTCGCAACCTGTTCCCTGAGGTATGCCCATGGATCTCTTATTCGGCCTTGATCTGCTCGTCCTTTTCGCCATTATCGGCGGCGTTGGATTTCTTTTCCTGCTGGCGTCGCTCGTCATCGGCGACCTGTTCGAGGCGGTCGGGTTTGACCTTGACGGCGGCGATACGGGCACGGATTTCGGCCTGCTCGACAGCCGCGTGCTGAGCGTGTTCATCACTGCGTTCGGCGGCTTTGGCGTTATCGGCGTTCAGATGGGCTACGGTGCGCTCGCTAGCTCGCTGATCGGCCTGCTCGGCGGCGTGATCTTTGGCGGCGTCGTGTCGCTCTTCGGCAGGTTCCTGATCGGCCAGCAGGCATCGAGCTCCGTAACGGACAACGACCTCGTCGGCAAAACGGCTCAGGTCACTGTTGCGATCAAGCCCGGCCAAGTGGGTCAGATAACCGCCCGCATCGGCGACGAACGCGTCGAACGCATCGCCCGCTCCGTAGGCACCGAAGAAATAAAACCCGGCACGATAGTAAAGATCTCATCCGTCGCCGGCGATTCCGTCATCGTCAGCCCCTCCGAAGGCTGATCGGTAACGGCTTATTGCTTTTCGCTGATTGCACTTAACCATTCACTGTTCACGATTTACTATTCCCTAAGGAAGGCCCAATGTTTGAACTCTCAACACTTATAATCCCAGTCGTTATTCTCGTTATCGTGGTTGCCGCGCTGATCGCTCTGATGCTGATCAGCCGGAATTACATCAAGGTTTCGCCGAACCAGGCGGCGGTCATTTCAGGCCGTAAGCGAAAGCTTGCCGACGGCACGATAGCGGGTTACCGCCTTGTCCGCGGCGGTGCGACGCTTGTCTTTCCGTTTTTGGAAAAGGTCGAATATCTGGACCTGAACGTCATTACCGTGCCGCTTGCGACCTCGCGTGCGTACACGGTGCAGGGCGTGCCGGTCTCGGTCAAGGCAGTTGCGAACGTAAAGATCAAGGGCGACGACACCAGCCTTCGTTCCGCCGCCGAGCGATTTCTCGGAATGCCGCAGGAGCAGTTTCACCGGCTGGTCTTCCAAACGCTCGAGGGGCACCTGCGTGCGATCCTCGGTACGCTGACGGTCGAAGAGATCAACAACGACCGCCAGTCGTTCGCGCAAAAGCTTACGACCGAAGCCGCCGGCGATCTTGAGAAAATGGGTATCGGGCTCGATGCCCTGACCATACAGGAAATATCGGACGACGAAGGCTATCTCGATGCACTCGGCAAACGCCGCACGGCGGAAGTAAAACGCGACGCCGAGATCGGCCAGGCCGAGGCGAATAGAGATTCGAAGATCAAGGCTTCGCTCGCACTGCAGGAAGGCGAAAAGGTCCGGCTTGAGACCGAAGCACAGATCGCGCAATCGCAGCGTGAGACGGAAATTCAGAAAGCCCAAGTGCAGGCCGAGATCGAAGCAGAACGTGCGAAAGCAAGCCAGGCCGGCCCGCTCGCCGAGGCCAAGGCACAGCAGCAGGTGACCGCCGAAGAGGTCCGCGTTGAAAAGGTCCGCACGCAGGAAATGATCTCCGTTCAGGAACAGGAGGTCATGCGTAAGGAGAAAGAACTTGAGGCAACGGTCGTCAAACAGGCCGAGGCCGACAGGCGCGCCGCCGTTCTCCGTGCGCAAGGTTTGCAGGAAGCCGCCATTCTCGAAGCCGAAGGCCGCAAGCAGGCGCAGATAGCGACCGCAGAGGCCGAGGCACAAAAGCTGGAACGCGAAGGACAGGGCCGCGCCGCCGCGGTCGCCGCCGAAGGTAAGGCGGAGGCTGAAAAGATCCGCGCCGTTGGTCTTGCAGAGGCCGAACGCCTGCAGGCGAAAGGCTTGGCAGAAGCGAAAGCCATCGAGGCACAGGGACTTGCCGAGGCAGCCGCGATCAAGGAAAAGGCCGCCGCCTGGCGTGAATTCAACGACGCAGCACGGCTGCAGACGATACTCGAGAAGCTACCGTCTATCATCGAATCATCGGCACCGGTCTTCCAGGCAGTTTCGGAACCGCTCGGCAAGATCGACAAGATCGTGATGATCGACCAGGGCGGGAACGGAAACGGCGACGGACACACAAGCGGCATCAACCGTTTCGCCCAGACCGGCCCGACCGTGATCTTCTCGCTCCTGCAGCAGCTACAGGCACTGGGGCTCAACTGGCCTGAAGTGCTTGCCCAGCTTGGTGTAAATCAGGATGCGAACGGGAACGGCGAAAAATCGGTGACCCCGACAAAGGACCAGCCGACACCGCCCGCGGTGTAAACGGAGATCTGCTATTTGATATTGCCCCGGCCCGGCGAAAGCTCGGCCGGGCTTTTTGTTTGCAATTCGGTTCGCATTTCGCTGTGCAAATGCTAGTCTCTTTCTTTCGCACGATGAGAGAAGATATCAGGGAAACACGGCTGGCGAACGGGCTCACGATCCTTACAGACCGCATGGCTGGCGTCCGCTCGGCGACGCTCGGGTTTTTCTACCGCGTCGGTTCAAGGCACGAACCCACGGAGTTGAACGGCATTACGCATTTTATCGAACATGCCGTATTCAAAGGCACCAACCGGCGTTCGGCGATGGAGATTGCTGTCTCTTATACACATCTCCGAGCCCACGAGACAGCG
>JAUCQE010000648.1 GCA_030372865.1 Pyrinomonadaceae bacterium | reverse complement strand
GAGATCTACACCGTTCGGAACTCGTCGGCAGCGTCAGATGTGTATAAGAGACAGGTTACCCGGTCATCCGGATACTTCCCGGTTTTCAGGCCTTTCAGCGATGGCACCGGCGTGGTCGCCAGAGCCTTGATGATGGTGTCGGAACGATAATAGCCGTCCTTTCCGCGGGGGTGTAGTTCGGCCCAATTCGAATGGGCATAGAAATCCTGCACGGCGTGTAACCCGATGCCGATCACGAGCAGCATTCGGAAAACGTCATCCTTTTTTGCAGCAGACTCGGTAGAATTGCGGAGATTGCGAAGCAGCAAGGACCAGTAGTCCAGCACCTGCTCCTCAGAGTAGAGATTATCGAAATGGAGCTTTTCCAGATCGGCCCGGTGCTCGTCGCTCCGCGTCGGGCTAGTCGCGTAGTAATCCGTAAGCCAGTTACTCACCTGGATCATCTTTATCGCGTCTTCGCTGAAGCCGTGCTCTTTTAAAACCGTACGGGCCACATCGAAATGTGACCCGGTTCCGAAACCTGTGATTTGAGCGAGTAAAAGGAATCCCGCAAGCAAGATCGAGGCAGTTCGTGTTAACGCCTTCATGACAGTCGCCCCCTTAAAAGACGATCTCTGCCGCGATTGACGCTAATGACCAAACATCATCGGGCCAACCTGCAGGCGGCCGCAAAGACTAACGTCGTGTTAATAATCGATTCCGCAAACACTGTGCCCGCCATTCTCTGCCGCGAAGCCCTGTCCTATCGGCTTGCCGCTGAATAATGCGGGCCTCGCGGTGAGAGATTATTCGCGGAATCGCGAACGTAACCACAGGCGGAGTTCAGGTTGGGCAATAAAAAGGCACCCGATAACGGGTGCCTTTACGTGAAAACGGATTCCCTAAATGCTTGGCCTAAGCCGCCTGGTCGACCGGGGCGACGACGTCGAAGACTGGGGTCTTGCGTTCGACCATCTCGCGGGTGATCAGTATTTCCTTGACCTTCTTTTCGGAAGGCAGGAAGTACATGGAATCGAGCAATATCTCTTCCATGATCATCATCAATCCGCGGGCACCGACCTTGCGTTTATGGGCCTGTTCGGCGATGGCACGCAATGCTCCTTCGCTGAACTTGAGGGCGATGTTGTCGAACTCGAACTTCCGCTGATACTGCCTCACAAGTGCGTTCTTCGGTTCGGTCAGGATCTTGATCAGTGCGTCCTCATCCAATTCGGAAAGCACGCCGAGCACCGGCAGGCGGCCGACGAATTCCGGGATAAGGCCGTAATGGATAAGGTCCTCGGGCTCAAGGCTGTTGAAGGCTTCGCCGCGTCGCTGCTTGCTAGACTTCACATCGGCCTGGAAACCCAGCGATTTGTTGCGGAGCCGTTTCTCGATCACCTTTTCAAGGCCGATGAACGCGCCGCCGCAGATGAATAGGATGTTCGTCGTGTCGAGTTGGGTAAATTCCTGCTGAGGATGCTTGCGGCCGCCGCCGGTCGGCACGTTGGCAACAGTGCCCTCGAGGATCTTCAGAAGCGCCTGCTGGACACCCTCGCCTGAAACGTCACGCGTGATCGAAGGGTTGTCGTCCTTGCGGCAGATCTTATCGATCTCGTCTATGTAGATGATCCCCTGCTGTGCAAGCTCGACGTCGTTACCCGCCGCCTGCAGCAGCCGAAGCAGGATGTTTTCCACATCCTCACCGACATATCCGGCCTCGGTCAGGCTTGTGGCGTCAACAATGCAGAACGGCACGCTAAGCTGCCGAGCCAGCGTCTGGGCAAGCAAGGTCTTGCCCGTGCCCGTTGGGCCGATAAGCAGGATATTGGATTTCTGGAGCTCGATATCGCCCCGGCGTTTGGCAAGCTCAAGACGTTTGTAGTGCTGGTAAACCGCAACCGCAAGCCGCTTTTTGGGCTCGTCCTGCCCGATGACGTATTCGTCGAGAAAGGTCTTGATCTCCGCAGGCTTCGGAAGGTGCGTCCGCGTGGTCGCCGTGTCCGTCTGCTCGTCGTCATTGATGATCTCGTTGCAGATATCAATGCACTCGTTACAGATGTACACGCCCGGCCCGGCGATCAGCTTTTTGACATCGTTCTGCGATTTGCCGCAAAACGAACAGCAAAGTAATTCTTCAGGTCTGCGGAAGTTGGCCATAAAAAACAGTGGTCAGTCTGGACAGTCTTGGACTTCCTGGACTTACTTGTCCCGATGCTCGATAACTTCGTCGATCAAGCCGTATTCCTTAGCCTGGAGCGGCGAGAGAATGCGGTCGCGTTCGACGTCTTTTTCCACTTGGTCAAATGCCTGGCCCGAGTGGAACGAAAGTATCCGCGACGTCATTTCACGCATGCGAAGTATCTCCTCGGCCATGATGCGAACGTCGGTCGCCTGCCCCTGGGCACCGCCGGAAGGCTGGTGGATAAGGATTCGCGAATGCGGAAGTGCGAATCGCTTGCCCTTCGTACCGGCGGTCAGCAGCAATGCACCCATCGATGCGCACTGCCCGACGCAGATCGTCGTGACGTCGTTCTTAATGAACTGCATCGTGTCGTAGATCGCCATGCCCGCGGTGATCGAACCGCCCGGTGAGTTGATATACAGGTTGATATCGCGTTCCGGGTCTTCTGCCTCGAGGAACAGGAGTTGTGCGACGATCAGGTTCGCGATCTGGTCGTCGATCGGGGTTCCGATGAAAATGATGCTGTCCTTCAACAGCCGCGAGTAAATGTCGAACGCACGTTCTCCACGGGACGTTTGTTCGACTACCATTGGTACTAAGGCCATAGATCCCCTCTTTTTGAGCTAATTCTTTAAGTTTTAGTTTAATGCGGTGACGATAAGTGGTTGAAAAATGACCGATTGCAGATTTTACACGGAATACCGGAAAATGCAAGCGTGTTTATTCGGACGGCCAACCAAAGTCGGCCGCCCAATCTCAACCTAACTTTCGGTCTTCGCCGACTTCTTTTTTGCAGCCTTCGGTTCCTTGGCTTCGGATGCCTTCGCCTTGGAAGTCTTTTTCGGCTTTTCGTCTTCTTCTGCCGCCGCAGCCGCGTCGGCGTCCGCAATGGCATCTTCATCGACCCAAGGGCCGTCGGTTATTTTCGCGTGTTCGATCATTGCCTCGATCGATTTACGTGTCCGAAGGTTGTTCTCGATCGTTCCGCCGCTGCCCTGCTTCTCAAGCGAAGCTTTGATCTGGTCAGGCTCGACGCGGTAATACTCGGCCATCTTCGCGATCTCTTCATCGACCTCTTCGGTCTTGACCTCGACCTTTTCGGCTTCGGCGATCTTTTCAAGAAGCATCGCACCACGAACGTCACGTTCGGCCTGCGTCCGCATCTGATGAAACGCCATCTGGATAAAGTCGTTCTCCACCTTATTCAGGTCGACACCCCGCTGCTGCAGGTCCTGGGCAAAATTGTTCAACAGGTTGCGGGCCTGGTTCTCGATCAGCGTGTTCGGAACCTCAAAAGCATTCGCTTCTATCAACTTCGCGATGGCGTTGTTTCGAAGCCGCGCATCAGAGTCAGACTTCGCATAGGTCTCAAGATCCGCGCGAAGCTTTTTACGAAGATCCGCAAGCGATTCGTAGCCCTCGTCAAGGCTCTTCGCCCAATCGTCGTTCAATTCCGGAGTTTCCATTCGGCCGACCGATTTGATCTTTGCCTTGTAATGAACGGTCTTGCCGGCAAGTGCCGCCGATGAGAAATCGTCGGGATACGACACCGTGAATTCCTTCTCGTCCTCTTCCTTTACGCCGACCAAATTCTCTGTAAACGAACGCTCGATCACCTCGTCACCGAGCTTGATCTCTAGGTCGTTGGCGGTTATCGGGTCACCGTCCGGTGCGTCCTCAAACTTCCCTTCAAGGTCAGCGATAACGGTGTCACCCATCTCTGAGGCACGGCCCTCGACCGGTATCAACGCGGCCTCCTGATTCAAACGATTAGCGATAAGGTCTTCGATCTCGCTATCGTCCACCGGCTTCACGCGGCGGGTAAGTTCAATGCCTTTGTAATCCGGCATCGGAATCTCGGGCATCACCTCTACGTGGGCGTGAAGTTTGATCGACTCGGAGCCGTTCACCTTAACCGACTCAATATTGTCGACGTGAAGATGCGGCTCTGAAAGCGGCTGGAGCCCGTGCTCGCGGATCGCCTCGGTAACCTTTTCCGGCAGCACAAGCTGGAGCACTTCCTGCTTGATCTCGTCCTTATACCGGAGCTTGATAACGTCAAGGGGCGCATAGCCCTTGCGGAATCCCGGGATGCTCGCACCCTTCTGATAACGCTGGCTTACCTTGCCGTATGCGTCCTTGAGCAGAGCCGCATCGACCTCAATATGCAATTCCCGCTGTGTCGGGGAAATCTCTTTAATTTCGCTTTTCATTAATGGTCTGAATACCTGTTTTTGATCAATAAAAAGAATAACGGAGCAGGATGTAAAAGTCGAATAGCTGGCCGGAGGCCCGATAAACGCAAAACGGCCGGTGAGAAATCACCGGCCGACTGTTACTGAAAATTGGTGCCGAGGACAGGAATCGAACCTGCATGTCTTTCGACGCTAGATCCTAAGTCTAGTGCGTCTACCAATTTCGCCACCTCGGCTTTTACTAGCTGACGGGTAAACCGTTCCGGTGCCACCGTACGCTAATACGACAATGTAGCCAAGGCGTTCGGAAATGTCTAGTCGTTCACTTATTCAGATACTTACGGCCGTACTCTTCCCACGAAAGCGAAAAATCCCGATCCTCGATCTCGCCGCGTGCCGAAGGCCCGGTCACGTATTTTTGTTCCGCCCTGGTAAAAAGTTTGTATCCGCCGTAGCCGACAGCTGCCAATAGACCAAGCCAAAACGCGTATCCGAATAGCGACCAGACAACTCCGAGCAGCCAGAAAGCCGCCATTGTTCCGAATACGATCGCGATAACTGTCAGTACGATCTTAATTAATCTCATGTCGCGTCAAACCTCCGTGTTGGTCATCTATACGAAATTCCCTTCAGGTTGTTCGTGCAAAGTTTTTGCGTATCGTATAATTTGCGGGAAAAATTGATTTATAAAGATAAGTTCATAAAACGGAACACTTCAAGTGGGCAATATTTCTATAAATGATGTAGCGGCGGCATTGGATGCCAAGTTAACGGGAAGCGCAGACACAGAAGTACTGGATGTGACGCACGATTCGCGACAGGCTCGCAAGGGCACACTTTTTGTTGCGATTAAGGGAGCAACAGTCGATGGCCATCGCTTCATCGACGATGTCCTCCGTCGCGGGGCCGCAGGTATTATCTCCGAGTTCGACGCACCCGACGGCTTTGCTTGCCCGTGGCTCAAGGTCGCGGACGCACGCGTCGCACTTGCGAAGGCGGCGTCGATCATAAACGGTGACCCTTCGCGTAAGCTGGACCTCGTCGGCATCACCGGAACCAACGGCAAGACCACTACAACGTATCTTTGCTACGCGCTCGCAGAGGCCGCTGGCGTAAAACCCGCAATGCTCACGACCGTTGAATATCGGATCGGCGAGCAAAGCGAGCCCGCGATACGCACAACGCCGGAAGCATCTGATACCAATCGCTATCTCCGTCAGGCAGTCGAAGCCGGATGCGGATTTGCTGCGATGGAAGCATCCTCACAGGCGATCGACCTCCACCGCTGCGATTCACTGCGATTCCGCGTCGCGGTTTTCACGAATCTGACCCAGGATCATCTCGACTACCACGGCACAATGGAGAATTACTTCGACGCGAAGAAGAAGCTCTTTGACGGCCGGCTCGGCGAGCGGCCCGGTGCGAGCGTGGTAAACATCGACGATGAATGGGGCAGAATGCTCGTCGCGGACCTGCGTGCCGGTGGTGGCAAAGTGGTTACGTTCGCACAAGATTCCGATGCTGACCTGACTGCGTCCGATATCGACGTTTCGTTGATAAAGGGAACGTCTTTCACTCTCCGGACGCCGGCGGGTGAACACCGCGTGACTTCCCCGCTGGTCGGCAGGCCGCATGTTTACAACATGCTTTCGGCAACGGCCGCTGCCCTTGAACTTGGTTACGATCTGGACTCGATCGTGGCAGGATTGGGCAAGTGTGTTGGTGCCCCGGGTCGTTTCGAACGCGTCCCGCACGATGGCGATTTCGCGGTGGTCGTCGATTATGCCCATACGGACGACGCTTTGCTCAACACGCTCCGAACGGCACGCGACCTGACGGAAGGCCGTGTCATTACCGTTTTCGGGTGCGGCGGAGATCGTGACAAAACAAAGCGTGCCCCGATGGGCAGGGTCGCGGGTGAGAACTCGGATCTGGTTTTTATAACTTCCGACAACCCTCGAACTGAGGACCCGCTGAAGATAATCGCGGAGATCGAAACCGGAGTTGCGGAAACCGGAACCGAATACCGGGCGATCTCGGACCGCCGCGAAGCGATCCATAAAGCGGTCGTGGCAGCCCGAACCGGCGATGTCGTGATCATCGCCGGTAAGGGTCACGAAAATTACCAGATCGTCGGCTCAGACAAGTTTCACTTCGATGATCGAGAGGTCGCCCTTGCAGCCGTAGACGCCGTCAAAGACAAATAGGGCGGCCTCACTAGCCGCCCCATTCCTTTTCTGGCAAAGCTCTCATGGTATTAGCTTTCCATGTTCAGTTCGACAAATCGTTCGAGAAATTCGTTCTGGGCAACCGTTAGCCCAACAAATTTCGCCGCAAACCCGATGTCGAACACGGTCTCCCCGATCTCTGCCGGCAATCTTGCTTTGCCGCCATCAGTCAGCGGGAAGTTAATAAATATTCTTTCACCGGCACTGACGTCGCCCGAAGTAAGAACGAAACAACCGTCGCGGCTTAGGTCGCTAACCGTCCCCGTCCGTTTCCCTGAATGGCTTTCCCACTCGATCGGCGTGTTAACGCGGGCTCGCCGGGTTTTTCGGCGATCGATTCCGCTTCTCCGATCAGTTCCGCCCATCTAGCTTTCGCCCTCCGTTCGGATTTCCTTAACTTGATGTCTCGTAACGTAGTAATAAACGGGCAAACCAAGCAAGATCAGGATGATCCCTGTTACAGATTGCTTCGGATTATTCAGTAGAGTGCTTAATAGTAGCCAGCCTGTGACCAAAAGGAAGACGATCGGCACGAACGGATATCCCCAGGCTTTATAGGGACGTTCCGCGTTGGGATACTTCCGCCGAAAAACGAAGATAGACGACGTCACCAACGCGTAGAATATCCAGGAACCGAAGATCACATAATCGGTCAGGGTGTCGAAAGACCCCGAAAGTGCCAAAATACTGGCCCAAATACCCATGAAGATGACGCTATTCACGGGCACGGCGTTTACCGACAGTCGTTTGAAGAGCGGGAACATTACCCGGTCATTCGCCATCGCGTAGGGAATTCTCGATGCCGCCAGGATCGAGGTATGAAGCGTGCCGAGCGACGAAAGCATTAGTCCGACCGTGAAGATCGCGACCGCAAACCCGGTTGCAAAGGTCGTTATATCGCCCGTAAAGAACTTGCTCACCACGGCCATCGCAACCGACGAGTCCTTTGAGACCGAGGCAACGGCTGTCGGATCGAGAACATAGAAATAGGCTACGTTCGCCGAAACGTAAAGAAGGATGATCAAAAGCACACTGCCAATGATCGCGATCGGGATGTTTCGGTTCGGATCCTTCACCTCGCCGGCAACATACGTCAGGTTATCCCAGCCGTCATAGCCCCAAAGTGCCCCGAGCATCGCCGCCGCGAAACCCGCGAAGAACGAATATTCGGGAGAACCAAACCGCACCGAGTCGCCAACGCCCTCACACGCTCCGCCGGTTGACGCCAAAGAAAAATTGTCGAACGCCCCGCCCGTAACGAAAAGAAATGCCCCGACGCCGACCATTATTACAAGGGCGATCTTTATCGCCGTAAGTACCGTCGCGATCTGCCCGCTAAGACTTACCGAAAGACAATTAAGCGTAGTGAAGATAGCGATCAGGACGACTGCGATCAGTTGAAGCGAGGTCAGTTCGTACTGATAGCCGAGCACGGTCGTCTGAAACAGCGTCTGCTTCAATGCTCCGCCGAGATAATCGTTAAGAGCTATCGCAAATACCACAGCCACCGAAGCCTGGGCACCTGTCCTGGCGACGAACATCTGCATCCAGCCGAAAAGGAAACTCGAGAGCTTTCCGTACGAGTCACGCAGGAACACATACGGTCCGCCTGCCTGCGGCTTCATCGCGGTCAACTCGGCGTACGTAAGTGCCCCGGCGAGCGAAAGCACACCCGCCGCGACCCACGCCATAACGACCCAGCCCGGCGTTCCTACGTTGCACGTCATGACGCGTGCCTTTAGGAACACGCCGGTGCCGATGACGTTGCCGATGATGATCGAGATCGCCGCGATCAAACCGAGTCCGCGAATGAGAGATTGCCGGTCAATTGTTTCGGAGTTCATATGTTGAGGACAGATGTTTGTAGCATATTACGCGAAATCGTGCTTCGAGCAAAACAATAACGGGGGCAGGATTTCCCCCGCCCCCGTTTCTCATGCGTCAACCGAACCGGCCTTACCGGTTGTTGTAGTTGTTCACCGAAATATCGGTCGATAGCCCCCACGGGACAGTTGTCACCGAACCGTTGCTTGAATTCAGCACCCAGTAAGTCGGCACAGGACTGATGGTCGTCGAGGTCACGTAAACACCCGGATCCGACTTGCCGTCCCCGTCGTAGTCGCCCTGAGCACGTCTCGCACTGGTGTCACCAAACGCGACACGTGTGTTGTAAACGTTCTGCGCCGGATTCAGACTGCTGACGTAATACCATGCACGGTTTGAACCCTCAGTTATCGATCCCGCTACGTCGGTTTTTCCGTCTCCGTCAAAATCGCCCGGATTTCCGAAGAATGAACCGGTTCCGAAGTTCACTACACGGATCGTTCCGTCGGCATGAAGGATCCACCAGTTTGCGTTTGACTGGACCATAAAGTCTCCTCTGCCGTCGCCGTCATAGTCACCCGGATTCGGGAAACTACCGAGACCGAACACCGTGTATGTAATGTTCTTATTCGGGTTGTTTGCACTTCCAAGGTAATACCATGTCGACGGGCTCGTCGGTCTGTATACAGCTACGTCGCAGCGCCCATCGCCGTCGTAATCGTTAACGACGCTCGGGTTGTCGCCGGTAGTGCCGAATTGCTCGACCTGCACTGTAAAGTCGCTGCTCCGGTAAATATAGAACGCAGCGGCCGGGGTTGCACCCGTCCGCCAGATCGCCGGGTCGTCTTTTCCGTCGCCGTCGAAATCGCAAGCTACGGTTCTTGGACGAACATTATCGGTGTTGAGCCCGAACGGGAAAGCCGATATGCCTCCGCCGCTCAAGTTGATCCACCATTCGGTCGTCCCGGCAGTTGCGTTCGATCGCGTGTTCGCATAATCGGTCTTCGAGTCGCCATCGAAATCAAGCACGGTGCTTCGCCGCCTTTGGATCTGACCTCGGATCTCGCCGCCGGGATTCGCCGCGGTGTGCACGTTCAAATAGAACTGGCCTTGTTTCAACAAGGTTGCCTGGCCGGCCGTCAAGTTCCAGATGAAATCAACGCTTCCTCCGCTTGTCACTGACGGCGGTGCGAGATTCTGTACGACCGGGCCGTTCGTACCGGATCGTCCCTGATGAACATGGCCGGCGGTGGCCGGACCGGACAAGTTCAGGAAGATCATATTGACGTATGCGATCGTTCCGGCAGCATTGAGGCTCACCGCTCCGTACCCGCGGGCTGCGGTGCTGGTTGCGGGCACTTCCTGGTTCGGGTCCATATAGGCGATGAAAGGCGAATCGACCAATATCTGGCCACGTATTTCACCGCCCGAATTTGCCGCAGTATGAATATTGAAATACCAAAGCCCCGCCTTTAGGTCGGCCACCTGCTGTGGGGTGACCGCAAAGTTTTGGGCAATGACCGTACCTGACGTGGTCGCGGCAGGATTTAGGTTGAAAATTATCGGGCCATTGGCTCCCGCGGGAGCTGGGCCATGAATGTGCCCGCCTGTCGCTCCGCCGGAAAGCCCAAGCCACAGCACCGACACTCGGACCTCTGTTTCTTCCGGGTTAAGCGTCACCCGCCCAAACCCCGTTGCAGTCGATCCATTAGGCGGAACTTCCTGTGCAGCATTCAGGTCTGCAGTAAAAAAGGTGTCGGCCAGGGCCGTACCCGCAAGCATGAGCACGGTAAAAACGCCGGCTAAAAACTTCACTCTCATAGATTTTCTCCTCGAAAGATCGATGGCAATGTTCAGTGGCCCGCATTCGGAAATGAGGGGCAGGTCAGTTAAAGTATTCAAAATTGAGGTACTTTCACCGTGCATTGTTGAGCCAAACAAGCAGAAAGTCAACTCGTTTTTGTAGCAACCTGAATGGCATGGGAAACAATAAAAATAAGCACTGACGCCGAGTCACTGGCGTTGGGCATTTCCGCCCTGCCGGCGGAGCGTTTTCCGACTGTATTGGACAGCAGCGGTGTCGGACATTTAGGTTCGCATCTTCTGATCGCCGGGGTTGATCCAATTCAACGGATCGAGATCCAAAATGATGCGGCAGCCGTCTTAAACACACTTGCCGAGATCGAATCGTCGGGACTTGCCGCGATCTTCACCCTTTCCTACGACTTTGGCGACGCCATAACTTCACGTTCCGGCAAAGGACGGCAACAAACGGGAGAGCCGTTCTTCTCTGTATCCCTATTTGACAGTTTGATACTTCACGATTATAGAAACGGGACGACCAAAATCGCTGGACAAGATTCCTCTGCCCTCGGAACTGCGTCAACAGTGGCGACATTAGGCGTTGAGCGGGATGTTCGCTCGCCTGCCGCGTTGCCATGGACTTCAAATTTCTCACGCAGCGAATATCTCTCTTCCGTCGAAAATATCAAAGAGTTCATTCGCAGAGGCGACACATACCAGGCCAACTTGACGCAGCAGATCAGCGTCACGATGGACGCGAACGATTCTCCGTCCGGGATATTCGCACGCCTTCGAAAACAGCACCCCGCACCGTTCGCGGCTTTCATTCAAAGGGATTCTTCGACCGTGGTCTCCGCTTCACCGGAACGCTTTTTCTCGATCGCCGACGGAATAATTACGGCGTCGCCGATCAAAGGCACACGCCGCCGAGGAAGAACCGCAGCGGAAGATGATCGGCTAAAGGCCGAACTGTTGTCGAGCGCAAAGGACCGGGCCGAGAATACAATGATCGTCGACCTGCTCCGGAATGACTTCGGACGTGTTTGCGAGTTTGGGAGTGTTCGTGTCGAAAAGCTATGCGATCTCGAAGAGCACCCTACTTTGTTTCACCTGGTCTCGACGATCAGTGGAGAGCTTCGGGGCAACATCGGGCTTATGGACGTTATCTCCGCGGTCTTCCCTTGCGGGTCGATCACCGGAGCCCCAAGGTCAGAACAATGGAGATTATTAACGAGATCGAACCGGACCCGCGAGGCCTTTCGATGGGCGCCATCGGTTACCATATTCCTGCCGGTGAGTTCGGGTTTCCGCACGCACGCACCGATCTTAGCGTGGCGATCCGAACAATGGTGATCCGCGACGGCCAAGTGGTTTTCAATGTCGGCGGCGGGATCGTAATTGACAGCGACCCGGCACTGGAATACGACGAATCGCTTTTAAAAGCCTCGGCTCTCCTTCGTGCCATCGGTTGTTCATCGCCGGATGGGAACATTTAGCGGGTCCCGGTGTCTAAAGTCCCAGGAGGCAGCCGAAATGATACGACCCGAGATCAACGTAACACCGCTTATCGACATCCTTCTCGTTTTGCTGATCATTTTCATGATCGTGACGCCGCAAAAGCTGAGCCGTTTTGAGGCACGCGTACCTAGCGAGCCACGTCATGACTCACCCGCCGATCCGCATCCTCATACTCTGGTCGTGTCGATCGGCAGAGATCTGGCAATCGACCTGAACGGCGAACGCACAGGCGCGAGCACACGCTCGGCAGACGTTTTATCAGAACGCCTCAGGCAGATCTTCGCGGAAAGGGCAAGAAATGGAGCGACGAGTGCCAAAGACCCAAGCCGAGTCGAATCCACCGTATTCATAAAAGCTCCGAAGTCGATCTCTTATGGGAACGTCGCTTTCGTGGTGGATGCCGTGAAGGCCGCCGGAGCCGATCCTGTAAGCCTGCAGATCGACGGGCTTTTGTAAGCACTGCTTAACCGTCCCTCCCAAGGCTATGTTATAATCTCGGCGACGTCCCGGTCCGTCTCCCGGATACAAATACGGACGGCACGAATCCTCCTCCCCGGCATCGAATAGCTTGGTGGTGAATTACTACGACACCCTGAAAGTTTCACCAAAAGCTTCATCCGCCGAGATAAAATCGGCGTATCGCCGACTTGCGCGCAAACTTCACCCTGATAAGAACAACGGAAGCGAAGAGACCGCACGCGCGTTCGCCGCCATTGCCGAGGCCTATGAGGTGCTTGGTAATCAAAAAGACCGGGCGGCTTACGACAAACAACTTCTGCAGGTTCAATACAACGGCGGGACGAACGGGGATTCGGTATTCGGTTCACAAAACGCTCATGCCCGGCGTTGGCGACAGATGGTCTACGAGCACCGCTATAACGAGATCATAAACCGGATGATCATCGAAGAACGTCGTGAGGCGATGGCTTTACAAAAGGTGATCTTCCCGACCGTCGCCTTGTTCATTTCAGTATTGATTGTCGCGATGTTCAAACCGGTCGCGTTCGCGAATTCAGCGGTCGTCGGGAAGATCATCTTTATCTCCCTTTTCGCAGCCGGCGTCTTTCATTTGATCGGGAGAATTCGCGACGGGCTGGAACGATTTACCTACGACGAGAACATCCATGATTCTATCCTTGACGACGCGGAACCGCCGAAACGCCCGTATTCCCGGACCGTTGCAGCGACCTTTCTCGTGCTCGGGCTCGCCGCGTGTTTCGGGGTCGGGCTTTTGATCGGAAATTATATGGACTGGGTGGCGGCTATGATGCCGCAAATGTTCTCGACCAAGCTTCACTTCGAAGCTCTTTTGTATCCTCCGATCTTCGTCCTTTTCGTCGACCTTGTTCACGTATTCGCCCTGCGGGTCGACAACTGAACTATGGGCCTTTCTTTGCTTGACATAAGGCCTGCGTCCCGCTAAAATCTGGGGTTTGTCTTATTAAAGGGCATTTTGATCTATTTGGACTAGAAGAAAATGGCAAATCATAAATCAGCCGAGAAACGAGTTAGACAGAACGAAAAGCGGAACGCAAACAATCGCGCGAACCGCAGCAAGCTTCGCACGCAGGTCAAAAAGCTTCGCAGTGCCGTAGCCTCGACCGACAAGGCACAGAGCACAGAGCTTCTCAACCCGACCGTTTCGATCATCGACAAGATGGTCAACAAGGGCATCATTCATAAGAATACGGCTGCCCGCTACAAATCGCGTTTAACTAAGCACGTCAACAATCTCGCGTAGCCTTTTTTGGCTGCTCGATCGTAGCATCCTCCTTATGAGTTAACGGAAGCGAGCCAAAAGCTTGCTTCCGCTTTTTTGTTGGCCGCCGGTCGTTTGCTAAACTCACTACGCGCTTAAGGAGAAACCGCCCTGCAGCGACAATTCAAATACTACGACCTTTTGATGGCCGCATTTGTCGCGGTCCTGCTCTGTTCAAACCTGATCGGCGTTCACAAGGTCTCATACGCCAACCTTCCCTTTTACGGCGAATATATCTTCGGTGCCGGCGTACTCTTTTTTCCGATCAGCTATCTTTTCGGCGATATCCTGACGGAGGTTTACGGCTATGCCCGTTCGCGTAAGGTTATCTGGGCCGGTTTCGGCGGGTTGATCTTCGCATCGGTGATGGCATATGTCGTAACGAGCCTGCCCGCTGCACGAACAATGTCACTCGGGCAGATCGACGCCTTGAATCTCATTTTTGGGCAGACACCAAGGATCGTCGCCGCTTCGCTGATCGCATTCTGGGTCGGCGAGTTCGTCAACTCATTCGTCCTCGCAAAGCTAAAGATACTCACATCCGGCAAATGGCTCTGGATGCGAACCATCGGTTCAACCATCTTCGGTGAAATGGCGGACAGCCTGATCTTTTACCCGATCGCCTTTTTCGGAACATGGTCGAACGAGCAGCTTATCAGCGTTATGATCGGCAACTATTTCATAAAGGTGCTGTGGGAGGTCCTGGCGACGCCGTTCACGTACGTCATCGTCGGGTTCCTGAAACGGGCGGAACAGGAAGACCATTACGACCGTGACACGGATTTCAACCCGTTCACCCTCGAAACGTAGCGTTTTCCGCGAAGTGCGGTTGTTTTGATATTCTAGGAACGCCGAATGGATCTCACGCTGACAACGCCCGTCGTCGAACTGCACCGGCACGGCATCGCACGGCTTTCCGCTGCGATGGCGGCGAAACTTGCAGCAGCTGTGGCGAACTACGCCGGACGAACCGACCTTACCGAAGCGACCGTTGAAGACCTTCTCGCCTACTTCCCTTCCCGTTACGAGGACCGTTCGAACCTGATCGCGATCGACCAGCTCTACGACGGCCTCGAGGCTTCCGTCGAACTTTACGCGCGCGTCGCCGGCGGATATCAGGTCGGCAGGAACCGCGGCCCGAAGCAGCCCAAGCTATTTATTTTTGAGATCACCGGCAGTGACCGCGAGCGAACACGGAAACCTGTCGTTGTCTGGTGGTTCCTCTCAGGCAAGAATGCCGCTCCGATCATCGACTACTACCAAAAACGCTTTGCGCGCGGCGTTCGCTTTGTTGCTCACGGTACGTGGGAATGGGACGGCCGGCGAAATACGTTTGCCTTAAAGGCTGCAAAACCCGATGAACTTGAGATCTTGCCGCCGGAGGATGATCCCGACGCCTTTGGCCTTCTCAAGGATGAGAGTCCTGCAGTTCCGGGCGAATCACAAGATCCTGAAGATCTTGAGGCCGATGTCGAAAGCCCGGAGTTCGCGACCGTCCACACGGCACGACGCGTCCCGGTTTATCGAAAGCTCGGCCCGTTCCAGACCAAACGGCTGCGCGAAATAATGTACTCGGTCATACGGGAACTAGAACCCGCGACAATACCCGAGAACCTGCCTGCCGACATCGTCGCGAACAATCACTTGATCTCGCGGGCAGCCGCGATCGGCGAGATCCACTTCCCGCCGGACAGCGCACGTATCTCCGATTACGAGCGTTTTCGAAGCGACGCACACCGGCGGCTGATCTTCGAGGAATTCTTCTGGCTGACGTTCGCTCTTCAACTCGTCCGCGGTGAACGAAAAAAGGAGCCGAAAGGCACGGTAATCGAAATATCGGATCCGCTCAAAAAACGCATCGCCGGCATCCTGCCGTTTCCGCTCACCGGAGCACAGAAACGCGTAACCCGCGCGATCTTCGACGACATGTCCTCAGAACGGCCGATGAACCGTCTTATCCAAGGAGACGTCGGAAGCGGAAAGACGATAGTGGCCTTCATGGCGATGTTCGCCGCCATGGAAAACGGTTACCAGGCGGCGCTGATGGCACCGACGGAAATACTCGCTGAGCAGCATTACCGAAACGCACTTCGACTATTCGAAGGAACCGGTTATCGTATCGCTCTTCTCATCGGTAGCCTCAAAGCCGCCGAAAAGCGAAAGGTACACGAAGCAGTCCGAACCGGCGAGATACAGATGCTCATCGGCACGCATGCAGTAATTCAGGAAGGTGTGCAGTTTGAGAGCCTCGGCCTCGCCGTGATAGATGAACAGCACCGCTTCGGCGTGCTGCAGCGAGCTGCTCTGAGAGAGAGCGGATCAAATCCGGACGTACTGGTAATGACCGCTACGCCGATCCCGCGTTCGCTCGCGATGACCGTCTACGGCGATCTCGATGTTTCGATCATCGATGAAATGCCGCCGGGCAGGACGCCCATAAAAACGGTCGTGGTCGGCGAAGACAAACGCTCGGGCGTTTACAAAGGGATAGCGCGAGAAATAGGCCTCGGCAGACAAGCTTACGTCGTCTAT
Organism: Pyrinomonadaceae bacterium; assembly: GCA_030372865.1. Lineage (GTDB taxonomy): Bacteria > Acidobacteriota > Blastocatellia > Pyrinomonadales > Pyrinomonadaceae > OLB17. The sequence continues at coordinate 17,916 of JAUCQE010000648.1, read as the reverse complement.
CCATTGATAGACGAATCTGAGAAGCTTGACCTGAAAGCCGCGACCGCGATGTACGACGAACTGCGGACCAAGATCTTTCCCGACCGCCAAGTCGGCTTGCTCCATGGCAAGATGAAAGGAGCGGAGAAAGAAGAAATGATGGGCCGCTTCGTGGCCGGCGAGATCGACATCCTCGTCTCGACCACCGTCATTGAGGTAGGCGTCGACGTTCCTAACGCCTCGGTAATGGTCGTCGAGCACGCCGAGCGTTTCGGGCTTTCGCAGCTGCACCAGCTTCGCGGACGGGTTGGCCGCGGAGCGGAGCAAAGCTACTGCGTGCTCCTGACCGGCGACAAAAAGACGGCCGTCGCCCGCGAGCGTCTCGGGATAATGGAAGAGACGAACGACGGATTCAAGATCGCCGAGAAAGACCTCGAGATCCGCGGCCAGGGCGAGATCCTCGGCACGCGACAATCCGGACTGCAACTGTTCAAGATCGCGAATATCGTCCGCGACCTTGAAATCCTCGAGGCGGCCCGTTCGGAAGCCGAGCGGTATTTGACTCAGAAACGCGGTACCAAAGACGCCGAAATGCTGGTGGCACGAGTCACCTCTGACGCGAAATATAAGCTGGCAGGTATCGGATAGAAGTTTATGCGAGTGATCGCCGGAACATATCGCGGGCGTATTTTGAAAAGCCCGCCCGACAACAAAACGAGGCCGACATCCGACCGGCTTCGCGAGACGCTTTTCAACATCCTTGCTCCGCGTATCGAAGGCTCTCGATTTCTCGATCTCTGTGCCGGAACCGGGGCGATCGGTATCGAGGCGGTTTCCCGCGGTGCCGAGCACGTGACCTTTGTCGACAGATCTCGCCGCGCCTGTGCATTGATCGAAGAGAACCTCGACAACCTCGGCGTTCCTGAAGAAGTGACGGAAGTTTCCGACCTGCCGGCTGAGAACTTCGTTGGGCGTAAGCATGATCACGGCTGGGATATCGTCTATCTCGACCCGCCGTACGCCCTTGATTACTCGGTTGTGCTGTTTGAGTTCGGTACAGAGGAATCGAAGCTTTTGAATGACGACGGCGTGCTTATCGTTGAGCATCATGCCAAGAATGAGCTTCCCGACGAGATCGGCCTGCTCCGCCGCTGGCGCGTTTATAAACAGGGCGAAACGCGGCTTAGCTTTTATGAGAGAAATTAAGGACAGCCAACGATGAAAGTCTTCGTCTGGATCGTGCTGTGCCTGATCTGGGGCTCGACATGGATCTTCATAAAGATCGGCCTTGACGATCTGCCGCCGATAACGTTCGCATCCGTGCGCTTTCTGTTGAGCGTCGCGGTGCTGATACCCGTCATTTATTTTCAGAAGCATCCTTTGCCGAAAACGCCGCGCGAGTGGCGATTGATAGCACTTACGGGTTTTCTGCAGTTCTCGCTGAATTACAGCGCGGTATTTTGGGCAGAGCAGTATATTTCGTCGGGGCTCGCCGCAGTATTACAGGCGATGATAACGGTGTTCGGGCTGGTCCTGGCGTGGATCTTTCTCCCGGCCGAGCGCATCACGCCGCTCAAGATCATTGCGGTCGCGATCGGCATAATCGGTGTCGCGGTCATCTTTGCCGATCAACTTCGGGTTGAAAGCGTGTTGGCATTCGCGGCGTCCGTAGCGATCGTTGTCGGTGCCTACGCAGCGGCACAAGCGTCGATCCTGATAAAAGCAAAGGGCACGAACCTCCATCCGGCGAGCCTTCTCTGCGCACAAATGATCTGCGGCCTGCCCGCAATTCTGATTTACGCTCTGGTACAAGAAGGAAATCCGTTCGCACACCGCTGGACCGGAATGGCTGCGTTCTCCGTGCTCTACCTTAGCCTGCTCGGCACTATCGCCGCCTTTTGGCTATACTATTGGCTTCTGGTCAGGATCGAATCGACGAAGGCGATGATGATCTCGCTGGTCACGCCGCTGCTCGCGGTCGTCATCGGTAATCTCGTCCTCGGCGAAACTCTGCCGCCTCAAACATTGGTTGGCGGTATCCTAATTCTCGCAGCCATCGGGTTGATCGTTTTCAGACCGAAGAAGAAAGAGTTATCCACGAATTAACACGAATTTCACGAATTGGTTTTTCGTTCGTACGCAGATTTCGGTATTGTTCACGACGGTCTCGCGTAACGGTTTTTCAACAGATTGGCTTCGAGGCACCGAATTAGTGTTAATTCGTGCTAATTCGTGGTTAAAGATTTCTATGCAATTTAGATTTACAACGGCCGGAGAATCTCATGGTCCTGCGTTGGTAACCATCATCGAGGGCGTGCCCGCTGGCATGCCATTCGATAAAGCCGCGATCGACCATGAACTTTGGCGGCGGCAGCAGGGCTACGGCCGGGGCGGACGAATGAAGATCGAATCTGACACGGTTCGAATCCTCTCCGGAGTCCGACACGGAAAAGCACTCGGGTCACCCATCGCCCTTATGATCGAGAACCGCGATTTCGTTCACTGGGAAGATATCATGTCGGCAGAAGAACTCGAGACACAGCCGAAGAATCCAAGGCTCGTCAAACGGCCGCGTCCCGGCCACGCCGACCTCCCGGGCGGCCAGAAATACCAGGCCCGCGACCTGCGCGACATTCTAGAGCGCGCCTCGGCCCGCGAGACCGCTGCCCGCGTTGCGGCAGGAGCGGTTGCGAAACAATTGCTCGATCATTTCGGCGTAACGATCCGCAGCCACGTTGCGAAACTCGGTGCAGTTCCCGAAAATCCGATCGTTGCCTCATGGGAGCAGATAAGTGCCATTTCCGCGGATGCTCCGCTCGCGTGCGTCGATAAGGAGATCGAAGCTGAAATGGTCGCTCACGTCGATGAGGCAAAGGCGAATGGCGACACGCTTGGAGGAATATTCGAAGTAGTCGCTCACGGCTTACCCGTAGGCCTCGGCTCGCACACATCGTGGGAAGAAAAGCTCGACGGCCGCATAGCACGGGCGATGATGTCGATCCACGCGGTCAAGGCCGTCGAGATCGGTGACGGTGTTGCAAATGCGGGCCGGTTCGGGTCGGAAGTCCACGACGAGATCTTTAGCTCCAACGGAAACTTTGAACGCCGGACAAATCGGGCCGGCGGGCTCGAGGGCGGCATAACTAACGGAGAAGAACTACGCGTCCGCGGTTACCTAAAACCGATCTCGACATTGCGAAAGGCTCTGAACTCGGTCGACATCGATACGAAAGAAGACAGCCCCGCGGCGTTCGAACGCTCGGACATAACCGCGGTTCCTGCCGCGGGCGTGATCGGCGAAGCCATGCTCGCGATCGTCATCGCAAACTCGATGCGTGAGAAATTCGGCGGTGATTCGCTAAGCGAAATGAGACGTAATTTCGACTCGTATGTTTCAACTGTCAGGTCATACTAGAAACGAATTCACCCGAATATTTTTTGCGTCGGAACAACCGTCTCAGTATACCTGCATCGAAATGGTAGTTAGAGCCAATCTAAAGGAGTAAATTGTGAAACGAACTATCTTCCTCAGCTGCATTATCGTGCTCGCCTCTCTCTCCGCCCTTGCGCAGAGTTTCGACATAAAGAAACCGACCCTGACGCCCAAATCCATCACCGACTCACAGACCGAGACCATTCGAGCCGGTATCGCCTTACACGACGCGAAGAAATACGACGAAGCGATAGAAAAGTACGAGACGGTTTTAAAGGAGAGTCCGGACTCAACCCTCGCATTATACGAACTGGCGTTAACGTATTACGCCAAGGGCGAAAAGTACAAAGCCGCGGAGACCTCATTACGCGGTTCGCAATACAAGTCTCAGGAACTTCCATTATTTTACGCTACTATCGCGAATGTAATTGACGATGCCGGAAAGCCGAAAGACGCGATAAAGCTTTATCGTGACGCGTTGAAGATCCTAAAGAACGACCCCCTTCTCCAGCATCATATCCCAAGCGTCCACTACAACCTCGGGGTCACGTATACGCGGCAGAAAATGTATGCAGAGGCAAAAGCCGAACTAAAACGCGCTGTTGAGCTGGAACACACGTATCCCAGCCCGCACTACCTTCTCGCAGAGATCTTCATCGGTACAAAGTATAAGGTGCCGGCAATGATGGCTGCTGCCAGGTTGATCTCGCTTGAGCATAATTCCGGTCGGACCTCACGCGCGGTCGCGATCTATAATTCCGTAATGGCCGCTGCCAAAAAGGATGAGAAGACCGGCAATACAACCATCAACCTCGACTTCTTTGCTCCCGAGGACGAAGGCAAGTTTGCGATGTACGACCTGTTGATCCCGACGCTCGGCATCATCGACGAAGAAAAGAACAAGGACAAAGAACCGAAGACTGCGGAGGAAATGGTTGCGGACAATCTGGATTCGCTGATCGCGATGCTGAGCGAAGACAAAGAACTCAAAAAGACGTTCGTGGGCAAGCAATACATTCCGTTTCTCGCGGAAATGAAGGAACTCGGTTATTCGAGAGCATTCGCGTATCTCGTAATGTACCGTTCCGGCAATCAAAACGCAGCTAAATGGCTTGAGACCAACTCGCTCAAGATCGAACAGTTTCTTAACTGGGCAAAAACCTACAAGCCCGCTGCAAAGTAGTCCGGCCGACCTCGTTTTGCCGATTTTTCCGGGGCCCGCGATCAATAATTCGCGGGCCCTTCTTGATTCTCAACGCACGGATCTTTTGGCTGCATGGCATAGGCTTTGCCCCTTTCCACCGTAGATATGCGAAAGAGGGAGGAATTTTAGCAATGTCATTAGTAAACTGTCCTGAATGCGGACACGATGTTTCGGCTGCGGCCGTTGCTTGCCCAAATTGTGGCCGCCCGCTACAAAACCGTACAGTACCGCCCGCGAGACCTGTAGTTGTTGATGCCGGACCGAAAGAATCCGGCTTGCCGCCGTGGGCGTTTGTCGCCTTCGGCGTCGCGGCTATTCTATTGCTCTTTTTTGTGTTCTTTCTGGTTTCCCGCGACTCGGACGGTTTGTCTGACAACACCAATGTTCGGGTGTGCGCGGAAGCTGATCGTCGCTCGGGCGATGCAAGAAGAAGTACGGCCGAGGACTATCCTTCGAGCACAACGACTGTGCCCCCGACCGAGGGTGAAACCGTTCCGAGCGATGTTCCTGGAATCGAATCGACCGTTCCCGGTTCGCAGACGAGGGTTCCTGCGAATCCGACAAAGGGCGTCGTGAAAATAGATGCGAAGGTCATAACGCAGAACGGCAGCCCTCAGGCGGTTCGGAACGAGAAATTCTATCTCCTTGAACGCGATATCGAGATGATCCTTAGCGATGCAGGGCTTGAACCTATTGAAGGAAACACGCTGTCGAACAGCCTGGGTTTGGCGATAACTTTCCCTGACCGGTATCCGGATTTCCGAAGCGATGCACTTTCGGCGATAAACAAGTACATCGAATATTCCGGAACGACCGATGCCAGCGGAAAGGCAGAGCTTTCCGGCGTAAACCCCGGAAGCTATTATCTGTTTGGGATAACAAAGACACCCAACGGATTCGCACTTTGGAGTGCTCCGGTATCGGTAATTGCGGGGGAGAATGTTTTGAACCTTGCTCCGCAGCGGATAAGCGAAGTTGACCGCGCGTCCGAGTGATCACGATCGAAAGAAAAAGGCGGCGAAGTTGCCGCCTTTTCTATTTGCCGATGTCGCGACGATACTGCATCCCGGGCCAGGAGATCTCTGCTGCTGCCTCGTACGCATTTTTGAGCGCAGAATCCAGATCGTCTCCGACGGCCGTCACACCAAGAACCCGGCCGCCGGCGGTAACGAACCGACCCTCGTCATCCTTGGTCGTTCCGGCGTGAAAGATCGAAACGTCTGCGTGTTGACCGGCGGATTCCAAGCCGTTGATACCGTCGCCAGTCCGCGGCCTGCCGGGATAATTCTCCGCCGCAAGAATAACGCACGCCGAATTGCCGGATCGCCACTTAATATCGGTCTGGTCCAGAGTTCCCGAAAGCATCGCCTCGCAAATATCAACTATATCGGTCTCAAGCCGCACAAGAATTGACTGAGTCTCCGGGTCGCCAAAGCGTACGTTGTATTCGAGCACCTTTGGACCGTTCGGCGTCATCATCAGCCCGAGAAATAATATCCCGCGGAACGGGAAGCCCTCTTCCCGACATCCGTTGAGAGTCGGCTTGATCACCGTTTCGACGATCTCTGCTGTCTGATCGGCACTCAGCAACGCGGCATCGGTGATCGTTCCCATCCCGCCCGTATTCGGTCCGGTATCGCCCTCGCCAATTCGCTTGTGATCGCGAGTCGGCGGCATCATCGCAAAGTTCTCGCCGTCACAGAACAAGATGAGCGAAACCTCGCGTCCGATGAGGCATTCTTCAAGCACGATCCGGCTTGACGCCTCTTTGCCTGCGATCGATTCAAGCTCTCCGAGTGCGTCTATAGCTTCCGCTCGCGTTGCCGCAACGACCACACCCTTTCCTGCCGCAAGGCCGTCGGCCTTCACCACGACGGGGCTGTTCTCATCAACGAACCGTCCATGCTCAAGTGCAGCCTTCGCCTCTTCGATCGAATTCGCAACTACATACGCTGCTGTCGGGATCTGATGGCGGGCCATGAAATCCTTTGCGAATGCCTTGCTCGCCTCGAGCCTCGCGGCGGCTTTCGATGCGCCGATGATCTTCAGCCCGCGGCTCTCGAACTCATCGACGATCCCGAGCGCAAGCGACGTTTCACCGCCGACAAATGTAAGGTTGATGCCCTTCGCTTCAGCAAGGTCCGCTAAAGCCGGAATGTTGTCCGGTCTGATATCGACAGTTTCGGCTATCGCCGCAATTCCAGCGTTCCCGTTCGCACAAAAGATCTCTTTTACTTTGGAGCTTTTAAGAAATGCCGAGCAGATCGCGTGTTCGCGGCCGCCCGAACCGACAACAAGGATTTTCATAATCGAATTTAATCTTTACAAAACATTTCCTGCCGCGCAAACTGCTGCCTGCTTGACACAAAGTTGCCCACGGTATAATTTTTCTAGGTCCGTAGTCTTGTTTTTCATCCGCCTTCAATATGATATTCTTTTCAATCGGAGCCCGTTCGTGGAGCATGTGTATGTTCCATTCTTGCTCCGGCGGCGGCTGGAATCTTAGGCCGGCGGATCCAATCAGGGGAGGGAAGCCGTAATGTCTGACGATCTTTTTATTGGATTAAGCGGTACTGCCAGTTCCGGGTCTTCACCGGACAATGAATTCGAAGATAAAAGTATAAGATGTATCGACTGTGGGTCCGATTTCACCTGGACCTCCGGCGAGCAGGTATTTTTCCGCGACAAAAACCTTCAGAACCCGCCGAAACGCTGCAAGGGCTGTAAGCAGGCAAAGAATGAACGCTTGGCCGTAATTGCTGCAGCACAGGCGTCCGGTATCAAGCAGCGGATAGAAGTTTCCGTCAAATGCGCACGATGCAGCGAATCGACGACGGTCCCGTTCTACCCTTCACAGGGCCGGCCGGTCTATTGCCGTTCGTGTTTCCTTGAGATGAACCCGTCGGTGCTGCTGCCCGATCAGCCTTCGGACCCGATCCACTGATCAACCGCCCACATGGACACTCGGCCTGAGCTCGGGGTCCGGCTCGGCTTGTCTTAGTATCTCTCGTGTCACCGGCGCGGTGTCTCCCTCACCGAACAAGATGTACCGGGCAAGGTACATTATCGGGTTACCCTCGCTCCAACCGAAATAGACGTGCGGTATCTTCCCTGTCCTATCACGCAGGTGTAAAAGCAGAGCCGCGATGGCGTTCGGCACCGCAGGAGATTCGGTTCGAAGGATCTTGTACCCCTCGATATCTACTCCTCGAATCTTAAGTTCACCTGTGAACTCAGACGCGTCGCCGAGATCGATCTCGTAAAACACCACCGGATCCGTCGATGGAATATGATTGTCGATTCGCTTCTCGTGTTCCTTAAACCTGTATTCGCCGACGTTGCCAACCTCACGACGATTCGTCACGATCCGGATCTCGCCGTCCGCAATGTCGTCGATAAACTCTAACGCCTTCTCGTCGAACTCGATCTTATCTATCCGGACCTCGGTCGTTCGCAAGGCCCTTGAGATGAACGACGTGATGATTATGCCAAGGATGAACAACGCCGCGATCTTGATGCCGCTCGGCTGTTCGACCATGTTAACGATCGTCGTGTAAATAAAGACTATCGTAATGGCCAGATATATCAGCCAACGGCCTTCTCCCCGCTGACGCGCCGAGATGGTTACGGCAACGGCCGCCGATGTCATCAGCATCAAGACGCCGGTCGCGTACGCTCCGCCCTGTGCGGCGACGTCCGCTTCAAAAAGGATCGTGACAAGGAAGCAGATCGCCGTGAAGACAAACACCAGCGGACGGGTAGCCTTGGCCCAATCCGGCGCCATGCCGTACCTCGGCAAATAGCGTGGAACGATATTCAATAGCCCCGCCATAGCCGACGCGCCGGCAAACCATAGGATCGCGATGGTCGATAGGTCGTAAAGCGTCCCGAACACGGTGCCCATATACTCGTGGGCGATATAAGCGATCGCTCGTCCATACGCTTTTCCGCCCGGATGGATCTCGCTTGCCGGGATCAGCATCGTAGTGATGATGCTGCTTCCGACGAGATAAAAACTCATAATTACGGCCGCACCGGTCAACAGCTTTTTGCCGTTCCTTATGCGCCCTTCGAGATGCTCGCGGACGTCCGGTGGAGCTTCCGATTGATCAACTTCGGTTGCATGAAACGACGTCAGCTTCGCTTTGGGGACCTCAACGTCGCTCTTCACGAGCGGCATCACCACGACACCGGTCTCAAATCCCGAAAGTCCGAGTGCAAGCTTAGGAAAGGCCAGAAATGATGCGACGACAAGCCAAACCCAACTGCCCCCGACGTTCGGCGAATTCCACAAAAGTGCGGTCCAGTTCGGGAATGCCTCGGGATGCACCCAAAAGATCTCATAGAAGCCGACGCTGATCGTGATGAAGTTCAGAACAAGAAATACAGCGACGATCACGACCGCAAGTCCGATGACCTCGTTGAAGCCCCGCAAGAACATCGCACCCAGAATGCCGATAAGCACAAGCGTAACGATGATCTCGTGATGCAGGAACTCAAGGTTGTCCTCGACGTATGGGTTCTCGATAATGTGGGCGGTCGCGTCCGCGGATGATAGCGTGATGGTAATGATAAAACTGGTCGCGACAAACCCAAGCAGAGCAAGTACGAACATCTTGCCCTTCCAACGCGACAGGAGCTTTTCGAGCATCGAGATGGAACCGTCACCGTGCGGGCTTTCTTCAGCTACGCGGCGATACATCGGCAATGCGCCGAACAGCGTCAGTAGCACGAGAACCAGTGTGGCGAAGGGCGAGACCGCACCTGCAGCCAAAAGCGCGATGCCGGGCTGATATCCGAGCGTCGAGAAGTAATCGACGCCCGTCAGGCACATTACCTTCCACCAAGCGTGCTGAGGATGCCGCCCGGGATTCTCGTGCGGTGCCTCCATTTCCTCGACATTCTTGAACAGCCATTTCTTAAGTCGGCTTCGTTCGTTTATCTTCATGACAGCAAAAGAAAAGACCGCCTATGGTTCAACAAGCGGTCAAGACACCTATCTCAAATATTCCGATCAAAGACGAACGTCAGGCGCGTAGCGTCCAGTTCATGTCCCATACCAAAATTCTACGCGAAAAACTGCATACGACAAAGCTAAACTCGTGCTCCAAAAAGATTAAGGGGCGACGTCTCCCACACCGTCGCCCCGCCGGCCACAAGTCCTCACCCCTTGTGACCAAATGTTCACCGGGGAGGTGAACCCCTCGATTATGCACCAAATCGTCCGATTTGCAAACACTTTTTTATTTAGCGAAAAAGCCTTGTAAATGAAAGGGTTATCGGCTTGGAATATTGATAGCGGCGGGAAAATATATGGCGGCGCCGGATCGATCGGTCGCAATTAACGTATATGAACCGGGTAACGCATCTGCAGCGACGGCTACCTCTACGCTTATGGCCTCTATCTTTTCTCCGTAGTCAAGCGGACGAGCCGACTCAGTCACAACGCGAACAAACGGGGAGGTCGAGCCGATCGTAAGGCTTTTCGCGTCAATTCCCTTGCCCGCTATCAAGACCGTATGTGTCCGTCCGGCGTCGAGCGTAAGGGGCATTTTCGAGAGTTGTCCGTTAGTACCTATGAATTCAAGCTCAGCTGCTGAAGCGGCCGCGTCGGGCAGTGTTTTAACAGTGCGGTCCCGGCCGCCTGACTCGATCACTACCGGCACAAGCGCTGACCTCGTCGCTCCGTTTATCGAATTCTGGACATAGATCTTGTAGTTTCCCGCGGTCAGGCCCTCGAGCGACGTTCGCGTCCGCTCAGGCTGCGGATTCGCGGCGGCCACGACTCGCCCGGTATCGGCCTCTTCGGCCCACACGACTGAAGTGCCTTTCGCAAACCCGGCTCCTGTCGCTACGTCGACGGCAAAACAACATTCCACGTCCGGGTCAATACTGCCGTAGAGAGCACGGGCAGCAGCGATATCTGCCGGGGAAATCTCGCGGTTCGGTGCTGGCGAGGCGAAGTGTCCGTTGCGAGCCTGACTGCGGTACATCATGGCCCCGGAGATTGGGGCGTGTTCCAGGCCAAGCAAATGGCCGATCTCATGAACCAGAACTGCCTCAAGGTCGAACGTACCGAACGTACCATCCGTCGAAAATACCTGCGTCGGGTTCAGGACTATGTCCGCCTCGGAAATATATCCCTGTCGGCTGAAAAAGATGCGCGTTGTGGCCGGGACATCTGCAGCCCCGGCGGCGAAGACGGAAAGATTGGCCTGTGACGGTGCAATGGTGATAAGGCTGACGCCGTCGCCCGTAGGGCCGGACGGACTGACGTTGGTTCGGCCCGAGTTCACGATCTCGAACTCTATTCCGGTGGCCTGACGCCACCGTTCGAAACTTCGGGCGATCGCCCCGTCAACGTCGCTTGCGGGTTTGATCGATGTGGATTCAGTAGCGAGAGAAGAAGAAACCGCGATCTTTAGTTTCGCACTCCGCCAACGAAGCGCGATTCCCCGATTCTCACCATTTATCGAAGTCGACGAAGCCGCGACGACAGGTGCCGTCACGGCTAAGAAGAGAACGGAAACTAAAATGCGAGAAAGAAAAAGCATCAGCTGGCAGTAACGCCTAGCCGGCTGCCTCCTCGTGGTCGCCGCGTCCGACCGACTCCAGATCGGAATAAGCAACGAGCAAAAGAAGAGCAACGAGAGCTAGCGTCGCAAGTAAATAAAGCACAGGGATCTGCTCAATGGCGATGAGCACTCCGATCACGATCGCTACTGCGACCAACCACAACAATGCGACCGAACGGCGGCCAAGTTTCTTCGATGATTTAGACATAGACGGAACGATAGTCGCTTCCTCGAAAAGCGGTATCTTCTTAGTAAATCAAATTTTTCGGCTCAAGACAACATCCGTCCGTTCAGCCTCGGCCTGCTAATCAATGACCCGCATCGGAAGTTGGTCTCCTGAGAGCCGGTTCGCCGACTGATCGTCGATCACCGGCGGGAATTTTCGTTTTTCCTTCCCCTTTTGCGGCACCTCTACGATGTCATAGGCTGCAAGCGGGATGTCTTCCTCACTTCCGCCCTCGATTTTCGACAAGTCCACGTCTATAACCTGCGAACGGCCATCGCGGCGGCGAAAGATCGTCGCAGTTCCCGAAACACCGTCTTTCGCAATACCGCCCGCTGCCGCCACTGCCCTAGAGACCGTCAACTCCGACCTCAGCGAGAGCTGCATCGGATTGTTCACTCCTCCGATAACGTAAACGGGCCAGGCAGGCACGACTTCCACAATATCGCCGCTTTCAATGATCGGATTCGCCGACTCAACGCCTTTCAAAAGGTCGGCGATCTTGAGTGAAAGCGTCGCGGGCTCTTTTCGCGGAACGAAGTCAATGCCGTCGGCGACGCAGGCCGTGCCAACAGGGCGGAATATCGAGATCTCGCCGCTGGCAAGATCCGTGATACCGCCGGTACGGATCAATAATTCGTTCAATCGCGGATTTCGGCGGAGCTGAAAACGAAGCGGCGTTCTGACGGCCCCGGTCAGCAGGACCTGCGGCCGACTCGATCGGTCAAGGACACGGACGGTCACCTGCGGGTCACGAAGGAACTTGGAAAGCTGGGCAGCGACCTGTGTCGCGACGTCTCCTTCGTTCTTGCATAAGGCAAAGACCGGTTACTGCAGCCGCTCGTTTCCATCTATAAAACCTTCTTGAGTTAAGGTGCCACGCCAGTCGTACTCAAAGCTGCCGACCACGTCGATATCGATCAGGTCGCCGTAATGAATAAGTTCGGCTGCGCGTCTAGACAGGTCGTTGGAGGATTGCGGCAATGCGCTTGATATCGGCAAGGCAACTATTGCCAGGCTGGCCAAAACGCGAAGTAATATCCCGTAAAACCGCATGCGGACCGAGTTGTCAGCGTGTCGCCTCGTTCGAGCGCTGCTTCCGTCGCTTGCTGTAATGGGTATTGACTGTGAACGGTACCGCAAAACCTTTGAATTCTAAATTGCAGGAGTCACAAAGAAGGTTGTATCTAAACAATAATTTTGACCAGAACGGAGTCGGCCGATATCCTTTGCGGATCCTGGAACTGCGACATTTGGGACATTTTTGGGAAATCATTATTGAAACGCAGATCGCTCGAACGATCAGTCGGCATTTGCCGATAAAGCATCCAGTTTCTCGATCTCTGACCTGATCTTTTCGGCAGCATCACCTGCTTCCCGGGTCAAACGGTCTGAACGATCAAGAATGTAGAGGGCATCCGTGTAAAGGTTCCGTGCCCGTTTACTATTCCCCTTGATCGCTGCTCTCTCAGCCTTTTCGACCAGATCCTTGACCTTCAAGGAGTCGACCAAATGATTCAGCACGTCCAAGGAGTCGAGAAGTTCAGCTTCTTCCGGGTAATACCGAAGAGCGAAATCGACGACATCGACCGCCTGCTGCGTAGCGCGAAGGCTCTCGACTATTCTATCACGGCTGTTCGCTTGGTGGGTAAGGGCTTTCGCTTCTATTTCGGCCCATTTCATCAAATGATAGCGGTGATATCCCCGCACGACCTCATTCCCATTGCGGAATGCCGCCAATCTCGGAGACCCGGCGGCAACCGTCGGCAGTTCGCTCGCGACCATTTGAAGGTATTCATCGCAAAGGTCAAAAACCTCGCGGTGCCCGTCCGGCAGGCGTCCGAGGACTTTCGCCGCCTCGGATTTCTTCCTTATATGGCGTACAAGTGCTGCGTTCTTTTCGAGCGTAAGCTTCGACTCATCGTGGCCACGTATCAGCGATGCGGGAAACGCAGATAGGCTGCGGTCGAGCTGCCTCTCTGCTTCACGGATGCGACGCCGCGTTCGTACAAGCAGTATTTCCCTAATGAAAACCGCGCTTCCGAGGACGATGCTCGCCCCAAGCCCCGCGTCGATCCATGGGGTTTCATTGTTCGTATCCTGAAGCATTCCCCATAAGAGGAAGAATGTTCCCATCGTCGAGGCCGCCGTCAGGGCATAATAATTCGATGCCGGAAACCAGAAAGGCTTCCGGAATCGCTGTTCCCTCGAGCCGCCCGATATCCGCACCGGCCCGCGCGATCGATGATTTGAAAAATGTTCAGGCATTCGAATCCCGCAAACGTGACCTTAATAGTGCGAATTTTGAAATTTCTTGTCAATCCGATGCCGCTCAACGGATTTGTCCCATCGATCGGCCGTTGCCGCGGTTCCGGCTCTGATATAATTCAGGCGATGGGTTCGCGTACCAAGAAGAAACCTGAGCGTCCGGTTTTCGATTCTATTCGTAAACCGACCGCACCGCCCAGCCGCAAACTCGGGCAAGACAAGCCGGAGGAGAAGGTGCACCCGGCGGGCCGGGGTTCGAAGTATAAGAGAAAACCGGAGCCTGAAGATTAAATGCCAATATTCAAAAAGAGGCCAAAAGTAGATCGGAAACCTGCAAAAAGCGACGTCTGGGCAAGGCCCGAGATGCTCGTAACATTTCGTGCCGAGATAATGCCCGGGAAAAACGCCGAAGAAAGGACCTTCAGGATAAAGACCGTTCTTGCGAATGGCCGTGTAACTCTTTACGACTTCCCTGACGAGCATCGTCGCGGGGCATTCGAGCCGTTAAACTTTCAAAAGGCTGTCGCCCGAAAGGGCTAGAACTCGTATACTCGCCCGACTTCCAGGATCTCCACATTTGCGGTTCTGTTCGACTCGATCTGCTCGATGATCCTGTCTCGATAGGCGGGCTTCATATTAATGATATAGACAGGACGGTCGGGGCGGTATTTTTCCAATTCCGAATGCAGGCGTTCCGGCGTCAGGTGATACGAAGCATTTGCAAGCCCGCCAAGTTCGTTTGGGAATGCGCACTCGATCAAAAGTGCATCGATCTCGCCCGCTTCTCCGATGGCCCGCCAGAAATCATCCATTTCTGCCGTGTCTCCGGACATCGCTATCCTTGTGCTTCCATCCTCGATAATAAAGCCGCTGGTAGGCACCTTGTGGTTCACACGCACCGGCGTTATTTCAACACCGGCCGCTCTGAAGCGAACACCGTCCTCAAAAATGCAATATTCAATAACGGGCCCATTCTCATTGTTCAACTCGGAAAACCGCGGGTAGATCGACCAGTTAAAGATGTCGCGTTCCAAGATGGCGGCAACTTCCGCACTTGCGTGAACGCGGACCGGAGCGGTCAGGGTCGCAAATAGATCGTCTATAAAAAGCGGAAGGCCCGCAACGTGGTCCAAGTGCGCGTGTGAGAGCACGATGTCCCGAATGTTATCCCGCTGGACGTCAGTGACCGATGTCGCCAGGCTGCCCGCATCGAACGCGATGTTGTCGTTGATAACGAAACACGTGAAATGTTGCCCTTGGCGGGCTGATCCGTTCGTTTCGATGGTGCTGGGCAAAAGCTGAAGTCTCACTATGTTCTACGTTGCGGCTACCGCGCGCAGGTTTGGCCCCGTCCGCCGTCGACCTCATAGGTGACGCCGGTTATCCAACTCGCTTTCTCCGAGGCAAGGAAGTAAATGAGCTCGGCAACATCCGAAGGCTGACCCGGGCGGCCAAGCGGATGAGTATTTTTTGCATTCTCGAGAAACTTTTCGTAGTCCTCTTCATTCATGCCGCCGCGCTTGTGTAAATTTGACACAACCACCCCCGGATTGACCGCATTGACACGGATGCCTTTTGGGGCTAATTCGAGTGCTGCACAGCGTGTTAGCTGGTCTACGGCCGCTTTTGAGACGCAATATGCGAGTACGCCTGGAAATGCTCTGAGGCCTGTAATACTGGAAACGTTGACGATGTTCCCTTTCGTCGTCTCAAGATGCGGTACGCACTTTTGCATGAAATGGAACATCGAACGGACGTTGATGTTCATCATCTTGTCCCAATCGTCCAGTGTCGTCGTTTCGATGCTGCCGTTCTTGATTATCCCCGCCGAGTTCACAAGCACGTCGATCCGTCCCAGATGCTGCAAGGTCTCGGAGATCAGACGGTCGACTTGAGACGCTTCGGTAATATCAGCGAGGTGTATTCGTACGGTTCCCGGCATTTCACGGGCCTCATCGCGGAGCGAACCGAGCTCATGTTCGTTGCGGCCGACAGCGACGACGTTATAACCATTCGCGGCGAAAACAAGAGCCGCAGCACGGCCGATACCGCTGCTAGCTCCTGAAATAAGAGCGACCTTTCCTTCCATAGTTTGATTATTTTCTAAGGTTGAGTGACCGCTAGGATAACAATCAATTCCGCCGTCATGCAAATGACGTCTAGAATCCCGATATTTTGCGTAACCAAATGGAAAGACGGCCGTGACGACCGTCTTTTCGTAAGAAAAAGTATGATTGCTGCCTAAATACCCGCTTGCTCTATGGTCGGAAAGCCTAGGATTCCGTAGGCTGCGGACGATTGGCAAAAAGCTGTTCGAAAGCGATCTTCGTTTCATCACGCTTGCGGGTCTGGAAATCGTTGACCCAACTGGTAACGTTGGCAACCATTTCGCGAGCCGCTGCACGCTTGGTTCGAAGTTCGGTCCGCTCCGGCTGAACCGCTTCTTTGACCGTCCCCTTCTTGATCACTTTGATCTTCATTTTCTCAGTCATGGACCTTTATCTCCTCCTTGTACTTATTCCGTTCAGATTTTTCGATCTGTTCTGGATCTGAGTGCCACACTCTCGATTGGTGCAAGCCGTGTGCCAAATTAGAACGAATGGGAAATGCGTTTTTGCGTTGGAACCGGTTTTATTGTTTGCGACCCGGGCCGCAATTTGCATTTTGCAAAGCAATTAGCCGAAAGTTTGCGAACTGCCAAACTAGGTAACGAATTCGAACACCGCTTTGTTCCCGAAATATTTCCCTCGATCGCAGTGTTTTCCTGTGTATCAATACGCACCAGCACGAAAAAATCGGATATCGTCACGCGGGAATGGTGATTGCCAATAAGCGGGCGATGTCATTATTTGAAGCCGTCATCATTTATTCAGCTCTCGGGGCTCCCGTCGCCATGTATCGCTTTTTCCAATTGCCTCGGCCGTTTAGGGCGGCAACGGTCATTAGCGTCTTTTCCGCCTTGCTGCTCTGGCCGGTCGGTGCGGCCAGGATATTCTTGTCGAATCTTCGGGGCGAAGCTGATGTCTCTAATTTCGATACGCGTAGAAGTTTGGATGCTCGTATCATCGAGAACGTAAATATTTTAAAAGATTCCCTGATAGCGGAGCGTTTTCACGGCGAGAACGGAGCTGTTTATTCATCTGGAGCTGAGGCGATCGAGCGATATGTAGGTATTTCGATAGCGACGGCGGCCGACGGAACGCCGTTGTCTGGGGTCGAGTTGCTTTCGGTCGCCGGCCATCCGGATCCGGCTACAGGAGCGGCATGCCTCGCTCGAATTCATCGCCGGAGGCTTGAGCAGCATCGGTCGGCGGCTGCCGAGGACGCAGTCCAAAGTGTCGTCGCGATCGATCGCGACGCAGACTCGCGATCGCAGTCGATCGCCCGTCTGCGTGACATCGCTGAACATTTCGGAGATCGTACGACGGTACAAGAATTGGACACGAAGATTTATGCGTCGATTGGCCTTTCGGCCAATTCGGAGAGGGACAAATGGATACCCGAACAAGAGACCGAAAGAGCTTTGAATTGATGAACTCGGACTTCCGGAACACCGCCGAGCATTGCATCGCCAGTTTCGAAATGGAACAC
This sequence comes from Pyrinomonadaceae bacterium, assembly GCA_030372865.1. Taxonomy (GTDB): domain Bacteria; phylum Acidobacteriota; class Blastocatellia; order Pyrinomonadales; family Pyrinomonadaceae; genus OLB17. The sequence continues at coordinate 643 of JAUCQE010000648.1, read as the reverse complement.
GATGACGGAGTTCATCAATCACACGTAGACGAAATGTCTAGGCCTGTTTCACTGGAAAAAGCGTATGCAATTTTCGGCCTGTTGCTTGGTATTGTCCCGATGTTGAGCGTTCCGGCCCGAGTTTCACTTGCGTACGAAATTCAAGATATCAGCCGAAACCTCGGGTTTTGGAGCATTTGGTTTCTCGCGTCGATCGCGACCGGATTTTTCGGATACCTTCTCGGCGGTCGTGCCGCGCGTTGGGAAAAGCGGATTGCGTCGTTCCGTTTGTCCTGGTATTTAACACTTCTACCAGTCGTGGGCTTGGCTTGGGGTGCGGCATCAGGAGCATTGGGCGGCCTGTTTCTGTTCTTGATCGGGGCGATCTTCGGAGCCAGCTTCGGCGGCGTGATCGGATTATTCGCAGTAACCCCATTCGCGGTCGTCATGCGCTTACTCAGCGTTGACGAACATATTGAATCGAAACATCTTTTTCCGTTAGCGGTCGGAGTTCCAATGGTTGTCGCGGCCCTTTGGCTCGGCTCGTAACATTCATTGATTTTTTATTGCGAGGTAATGAACTTTTTTTGAATTATCCTGCTTCTGTAACACAGTCGTAACACAGTTGTAACTATAAAGCTTCTTTGCCGAACTTTGGGTAAGG
>JAUCQE010000647.1 GCA_030372865.1 Pyrinomonadaceae bacterium | reverse complement strand
GAGACAGCGCCTCGACCTTCAGCGCGATCGCGTCACGCTCGGAGAGAAGCGATTGGACCTTTTGCTCAAGGCGGAACTTTTCCGCTTCGACGAGATGGACCGATTTGCGGATCTCGGCGAGTTCCTTTGCCATGCGTTCGTTCTCTTCACGCATTTTCTTCGCGAACTCGATAGTGAGATATATCTTGTCCTCAAGGTGCGAGAACTTGTCCATTCCCGAAAGCCCGTTCATTCGTTTATCTCCAATTGGCCGTGGTGCGAAAGCTGAGGGCTAGATTATGTAGACTTTCGCCGAAAACTTCAAGTTTTTGCCCTCCGATCAAAATCGCGGCTTGATTCCAAGCCCGCTTTCGAGCGATTCGAGTATCTTCGAATGGACGGCATCGACGTCTTCGTCCATAAGCGTCCTCTCATCGCTGCGGTACTCGAGCCTGATCGTCAAGGAGCGTTCGTCGTCCGCAAGGCCCTTGCCTTCGTACACATCTACGTACTTCACGCTGCGGAGCAATTCAAAGCCCTGTTCATCGATCGCGTCCTTGATCGCGGCAAAACTCATCTCGCGTTTGACCAGAAGCGAAATGTCGCGTACGACCGCAGGATAACGCGGTAGAGGCCGGTAAAGAACCGGCTCCGGCGTCTGCGAAAGGACACCCTGAAGATCGATCTCGGCGACATATACAGGCTGCTTAAACTTGTAATCGGCCGCGATTTCCTCGTTAAGCCGGCCAAGCGAACCGACGACCTTGCCGTTGACGGAGATCGAAGCCGCCTGTCCGGGGCGGAGATGCTTGACGTCCGCAGCCGCGAAGACGGCGTTGCCGTGCCCGGCGGCATCGAGCGCCGTCTCAACCGCACCTTTTGCGTCGTAGAAATCCAGATCGCGTACGGTCATCGCACGGTCTTCGGCGATCTCGCCGCCGGTCATTGCGATGGCGAACAACTCGCGTTCGTTCGGCAGCGGGCGGTCGTCGGGGTCAGACGCAAATGCTTTTCCGATCTCGAAAAGCTTTACGTCACGCCGCTGCTGGTTCATGTTCAAGCGGACGGCATCGAGCAGCCCGGGCAAAAGCGTCGGACGCATGCGGACCGCGCCTTCGATCACCGAATCGCGAAGCGTTACATCTGTCTCTTATACACATCTCCGAGCCCACGAGACAGCGCTGTGTATCTCGTATGGCGTCTTGTGCTT
>JAUCQE010000646.1 GCA_030372865.1 Pyrinomonadaceae bacterium | reverse complement strand
TTCGGAACTCGTCGGCAGCGTCAGATGTGTATAAGAGACAGCCTGATGCATGCGTTCGGCTTTGGCGACAGGGAATACCTGATCTCTTTTGAGACCGACGAGCCGAAGGATTTTCTTGCTCTCGCCGAGGAACTGCGGCAAACGCCGGCAAGCAAGTTCACGCTTCGCGGAATGCCGGTGTATACGTGCCGCCAGCGTCCGCTGATGGAATGTTTGGACGCACTGGGTTAATGATGGCGATCGTTGCGAGAAAATTTACTGTCCGCGGATTGGTGCAGGGCGTCGGCTTTCGATATTTTGCCCAGCGTTCGGCCGCGCGTCACCAGATCCGCGGCTATGTGAGGAATCTGCCCGACGGCAGCGTCGAGGCACTCGCCCTCGGCAGCGAGCGGATGGTCGAGGAATTCAAACACGACCTCGCGGCTGGGCCGACCTATTCAAAGGTCGAGGATCTGGAGGAACTGGTGCTCGAACCGACGATGGAATATTCGACATTCCGGGTCGAACGATAGCCGCTAAAGCTGTAATATATAAAGAGATAGATTTTTAGCGAAAAGCTTAAACGATGGATAATTTACGAAAACTGATCCGTGAGGTGCCCGATTTTCCGAAACCGGGCATTAATTTTTACGACATAACCACTCTGCTGAAAGACCCTGAGGGTCTTGAGCAGACGATCGACGCGATGGTCGAGCAGTGCCGCGGCCTGGATATCGACACCGTCATCGGCATCGAATCGCGCGGCTTCATCTTCGCGACGCCGATCGCGTACCAGATCGGTGCCGGTTTCGTCCCGGTCCGCAAGCCGAAAAAGCTGCCGGCAGAAAAGGTCTCGATCTCGTACGACCTCGAATACGGGCAGGACACGCTCGAGGTGCACAAGGACGCCGTAGGCGAGGGCCACAAGGTCCTGATCGTCGACGACCTGCTCGCGACCGGCGGAACCGCACGCGCCGTGGTCGACCTCGTCGAACAACTCGGCGGCAAGGTCGTCGGCCTGCACTTCGCCGTGGAACTGACGTTCCTCAACGCACGGGCGAAATTCGAAGGCTACGACGTCAAGTCTTTGGTACAATACGACAAGTAAAACAGGGGTTCCCGTAGCTCAGTAGGATAGAGCGTTCGCCTCCTAAGTGAAAGGCCGCTGGTTCGAATCCAGCCGGGAACACCATCTCAAAAAAGATTTTTGGAAAGCATTGCCGAATAAGACTTTGTATTAATTGAACGGAAGTAAACGGTCAATCAAGCACAGTGGCAAGCAATAATCTCCTTAGCCCTGACTGCCGTCGAGGTCTATTCATAAATCCTAAAGTCATACCAAAAGCCGCACCTTCAATTGGGTGCGGCTTTTGTAATTAAAGGAGAAAGGCTGAAGGATAAAGGAGAAAGTAAAGAACCTGGCTCTTCGGTGGTGCGGCCTTGCGATAATGTCCCATCTGTGGCACAATTGTGAGGCCGGACGGTCCGGGAAGTCTGAAAAGCTGGCAGCTCGTAGCTGGAAGGTGTTGTTAAAAAAAGAGAAATAAGAAATTGGGATCTGAAGATCTGGAAACTCGAAACTCGTTACTGGAAACCGGCGGTAAAAATTGAGAATTGAGAGATGAGAATTCAAAAATTGAGATCTTAAATTTGAAATATGGAATCTGGAATTCGTTCTTCCGTCTCACCCCCGTCTCTTAAGCGTCTCAGCATCGTCTCAGGGGTTATTCTTAAGCGTCTCAGGTCGTCTCATAGTCGCCGGACCCCGGTAAATGCTGCCGTCTCATTAAGCGTCTCTTAAGCGTTTCACATACACCCTCCTGTCTCTTATACACATCTCCGAGCCCACGAGACAGC
>JAUCQE010000645.1 GCA_030372865.1 Pyrinomonadaceae bacterium | reverse complement strand
GTATTATTTTCACCGCGGCGCCCCCGTTTCTCATTTCCTGAAGAACGTCGTCTGAGCCACGAAGTTCAGGTCCCAGAGTTCGTCGTTTACCGCAATGATCTGCGACGGAAAGTGATACTGCTTGCTTGCAACCTCAACGACGTAGGTTCGGCCCGCGGGAACGTCGGTAAAGCGGAAATAGCCGAACTGATTCGTCCTCACCGTCCGCACTCCGCCTTCCATGTCGAACATCGAGACCACGGCCCGGCCGACGCCGTAGCCCTGCTCGTTCATCACCCGCCCGCCGACCGATACGTTAGCCGCCGTCGGTGCCAGCACACTCGAGCTAAAGCTGACATTGTTTATCCCTATCCATTCATCCGGCGTGCTGCCGCCGCTGCTGTTCGCGGCATTCGTGGTGATGATCCTGACCTGAACATTCGGCTGGTTGTTGACCGCGGCCGGCAGCACGATGGTTTTGTTAACCGTCGCTCCGGCTACGCCGCCTACCGTCGCATCGGCGACAAACCCCTCCGGAATATTGATAAAGTTGCCGGTCGTCCCGACCCTGTACTGCAATGCGACCATCGACACCGAATTGTTCGAGCCGCCGTCTATATCCTGGACGGTGTAATTCATCGTCACCTGTCCCCGGCCGGTCGCGTTAAGGTAAAAGACTAGATACGGATTCGCCTGCACGTTGCCCTGAAGGCCGATCGCCAGGTAGGTTCCCGAATCGAACTCCGCCAGGCCTCCGGCGTTGAAAGCACTCGGGTTTCCCTTATTCGCCGAAACGTTCGTCGGCGTGTTGGGCAATTGATTGTTTGCGAACTCGGTTCCGAGCACCGTCTGCGGATCAACGCCGTGCGTTGCCGTCAGGTTTTGGCCAAAATAGCCTTCGACGCACGGGACATTGCTCCAATTGTCGTTTGACGTTATCTGTCCGGCTGTCGCAAGCGAAACACCGAAACTCATTGATGAACTCGCCAGGTCGCAGTAGGTCGAATTAGCTTGTGTCTTTATTCCAAGATCGATGACTTTTTCTGAAAGCTTCGTCGGCAGCGAGGCCGTTAGGACGAGAACGATAACGAAGGCTAGGGGCGTGAGAAGGCGGACAATACGAGAGCGCGATACACGGGGGTGCAGGCAATTCATAGCAGAATCGAAGACATTCCTTTTATTTTTGATTGGGAATTACGAAGGAGGGCGGTCGATGCGGGGTCGTCCAACAACAACATTAGCACAACTTTGTCATTGTTGTCACTTATTTTTATTTCAAATTGACCGGCTCGTCACTTCCGGAAATACTCTAAACTCTATTCGATCGCGAAAATACGTGCCGCGCCTACAGTTGAACAGGTTCCCTCACCACGAGGACCTTATCGACTCTTCGTCCGTCCATATCCATCACCTCGAACCTGATACCGTCCCATTCGAAAGAGTCCCCTTCCGCCGGGACGCGCTCTAACCTCGCAAGTACAAAGCCCGCAAGCGTGTGGTACGCCTCAAATTCGTCCTCGGGCAGGTTTCGAAGCTTCAGCAGTTCGGCCACCTCCATCATCGAAAACTGGCCGTCGATCAGCATCGAGCCGTCGTCGCGAACCGTCACCGACTGTCTCACTATACCGCCCGCGGGCAGGTCGCCGACGATCTCTTCAAGAATGTCGTTCAGGGTCACGAGCCCGGTCACGCTGCCGAACTCGTCGATCACCAGAGCGAGCGAGTTCCCTGCCCCCTTGAACTTCTCGAGCATTTCGAGCGCGGTCATTGTCTCAGGCACGAAGACCGGTTCCTTTGCCACGGCCTCAAGATCCAAGTCCTGACCGGCCAGCACCTGGGTCAGAATGTCCCGTGCCTTAGCTATCCCGACAACGTCGTCGAGGTCACCGCGGCATATCGGGAGCCGCGAGAAACGTGTTTCCGACAGCGCCTTTTTGTTAAGGTCGTGCCCATCCTCAATGTCGATCCAGTCGATCTTCAGCCGCGGCGTCATGACCGCGGTCACGCGCTGGTCGTCGAGCCGGATCACGCTCTCGATCAGTTCCTGTTCGACCTCTTCAAGCACGCCGATCTCCGTTCCATGAGCGATATGGGCCTTTATCTCGTCTTCCGTGATCCCCGATTCGGTCGACTGCCCGATCCGCAAAATTTTCAACACGAACCGGGTCGAACCGCTCAGTATCCAAACGATAGGGGATGTGAATGCGGAAACTGCCTTCATTGGCCGCGCGAACAGGGTTGCTATCCGCTCCGGCATCGCGAGCGCGATGTTTTTCGGCACAAGTTCGCCGATGACCAGCGAAAAATACGTGATGACCACTATCACGAAACCGAACGCGATCGTGGAGGCGTAGGGCTCCAACGCCGGGACTGTTGCGACCAAACCTGCCACCTCGCCCGACAGCATCGCGCCGCCGAACGCACCCGAGAGAATGCCGACAAGGGTAATGCCGATCTGCACCGCGGACAGGAACCTGTCAGGTTTCTGCTGAAGGTCTATTGCCGCAGCCGCTCCACGGCTACCGCCCTCGGCAGCACTCGCCAGCCTTACTCTTCTCGACGAAACGACCGCGATCTCCGTCATCGAGAACAGGCCGTTTATTATTATCAGGATAGCAATGAGAACTACTTCGAAGACGAGTTGGCTCATATCCGAATTTTGTCACAGCGGACGCGATCTGACCATTGCCACGGGGTTTCTTTAATCGCGGCATTGTGGCGTAAAATACTCGCAATGGACGAGATAGAGATCCGAAACTCCTCGCGGGCACCGGAGCCAGTCGGGCTTTACCCGCATGCACGGCGTGTCGGCAACCTGCTGTTCCTTTCGGGCGTCGGCCCAAGGGAACGCGGCACGAAGAAGATACCCGGCGTGGAACTCAATGATGCGGGCGAGATCGTGTCTTATGATATCGAGACGCAGTGCCGTTCTGTTTTTCAGAACGTGCGCTACATTCTCGAAGACGCAGGATCGAGTTGGGACAAGATCGTCGACGTAACGGTTTTCTTGACGAACATGAAAGACGATTTTGCTGCGTATAACCGCATCTACGCCGAACACTTCGCCGAAAACCAGCCGTGCCGGACAACCGTCGAGATCAGCTCTCTCCCGACGCCGATCGCCATCGAACTTAAGGTCATCGCGACCATCGGAGATTAATTGCTGCCTTTTATAACCATCAGGCGAATCTCGATACTCACGGCACTCGCTGCCGCCTCACTGTTTCTCCTAAATGTGTCGGTCGCCGCTCAGCGATCGTCCCTGACTAAACAGGTTGACCGTCTGGTAGCGAAGAGAATGAGCGATACAGGCACGCCGGGCTTTGCCGTCGGTGTCGCCGTCAACGGCCGGGTGGTTCATAGAAAGGGCTATGGCTATGCCAACGTTGAGACCGGCAGTCTCGCTACGCCGAGAACTGTCTTCAGTATAGCGTCCGTAACGAAGACATTCACCGCGATGGCAGCGATGAAGCTCGTCGAACAGGGCCGGCTTTCGCTCGACGATCCGCTCTCGAAGCATCTCGACGATATCCCCGCGGCATGGCGGCCGATCACGATCCGTCAGCTTTTAAGCAACACGTCGGGCATCAGGAGTTTCACGTCGCTCACGCCGGACGAGCAGCGCTGCAATGCATCACCTGTCTCTTATACACATCTCCGAGCCCACGAGACAGCGC
>JAUCQE010000644.1 GCA_030372865.1 Pyrinomonadaceae bacterium | reverse complement strand
TTCGGAACTCGTCGGCAGCGTCAGATGTGTATAAGAGACAGACCGGGAGACGATCGACTATGTTGCTAACGGGAAGCGTATCTACCGCTGGCTTCAGGCCTACAGCAAATTTGCGGAAGTGCGGAAAGGCGCATCGCCCCACATAGAGTCGCGGACCGCGGCCTCAGAATCGGAATCTATCGAAAAGAAAAGCTTGCGGAAGAGTTCGTCGATGATCGTGCTTTACGATCTGCGCACCGGAAGCCGTTACGAGATTAACGAGAGTCGCGGTGCGTCGCGCCTCGAACGTGAGGGGCCGATCATCATCTCACCCGACGTTCTCGGCCTGCCGGCGCGGAACGCCCGGACGACGTTCGCGGGCATTTCGCGGACGAAGCGCTAGATCGGTTCATTTCTGCAGCCGCGAGCCGCACCACCCGGTTCGGTATCGCTCCAAAAATCCCCCGGACGCCGGGCCTGAGAAAGAAAAACTGGCTAATTCGCTCTGGCACCCATTTTGCGAACTGGCTCGCATCCGGCGGGAAGGACCGCCATCGAAAACGATGAAAGAAACAACTTCAAAATCAGGACCAGCCGAGGTTGCCACCGAGCCTGCCGCCGCTCTGGATGCACCGCTCTACCTGACTCGCGACCCCGAGGACATCGTCACGATCTCCTCGCTATTCAGGGCGGTCTGGGTGCTTCTCATAGTTCTCGCGCTCAGCGTCGGGATTAACGTGTACCTCTCGCTGAGGAAAGCCGACCGAATCGTCATCGATCGTTCCTCGGGCCGGGTCGTGGAGCTGAACAACCGCGACTACGGCTCTACGGAGACGGTGGCGATCTCGCCTGATACCCCCACGGCTACGGACAAGAAATATCTGGTCAAGGAATTTCTCACCGCCCTTTACGAGGTTGAGCAATCGACGCGGGAAAGCCAGGTGAACAAGCTGCTGCGGATGCTCGATCCCGATCTGTCGATCGCGATGGCGACGCGCCTGAAGCAGAACGGCGTCCCTGTCTCTTATACACATCTCCGAGC
>JAUCQE010000643.1 GCA_030372865.1 Pyrinomonadaceae bacterium | reverse complement strand
GCTTAGCAAAGAGAAGGTCGATCACCTCATCAACGACGACGGTGCTAAGTTCGACAACCGAAACGCAGACGGTTCGGTGACCGAAGTCTCGTTCGACGCGACCGGCGTTGAGCTCGTCCAGCAGTAGGAATTCAACAACATCCCGATCGCCCGACTTGCCCGACCGCAGCCGGGCTTTTCTACGCCTTCGCTTTGAGTGTTCCGCCTTGTTCGTGACCCGTGCTATACTGCGTCACCTGCTGTTCCGGGATATCAAATAAGAAAATTGGAGGGAAGGCAATGATCTGGAAGATCATCTTGGTGTTGGGCATTCTTGGGGTGCTGCTCGGGCTATTGGTGACCGGTATTTCGGTCGCACTCCCGATCGTTAACGGTCCGCATACTAGTTGGGACGAGGCGATGTTTGGCATCATTCCCGGCGTTTTGGTGCTTATCGCGTCGTTCTTCATCTTCGTATTGGGACTCATTTTCGTTATCAAGAATCGAAAAAAGGCATAGGTTCGGACGTAGTTCCGTGAAAAGTAAAAAGCGTGCGCGCCAGTCGGGCGTGCACGCTTTCTTACTTCCGCGACGTTGGTCTAGAACTTGAACCGAACGCCGAGCTGAACTTGCCTCGGTTCGCCGAAGCCGGCCGAGACCGTACCGTCAAAGTTGAAGGTCAACGGACGCGGAAGGCTTCGCTGGTTGCGGTTATTGAAGAGGTTAAAGGCTTCAAAGATGCCCTCGAGTTCCATCGTTTCCGTGAACTTGAATGCCTTCGACGCACGGAAATCGAACGTGAAGAACTCATTATCCAGCCGCTCCGTATTTCGCTCGACGATGTTCGGGTACGTTCCGCGATCGACAACCGAGGTTGGCTGAGCGGAACGGTACTGAACGATCGGCGAAATGTTGATGTCGTACGGAAGCAGGAACGTGGCGAATGCGTTGAAACGGTGACGCTGGTCGCGGTCCGACCAGTTGTATTCCGGCGAGAGGTCACGCGGGTCCACGTAGCGGAACGTGAACGGATCGCGTTCGTTGTCGTCGTCCGATTTATCGAACGAGAGCAGGTAGTTCGCCTGGAACTGCCAGCGATCCGAGAAACGCTTATTGAATGTGAACGTCACGCCCTGATAGAGCGACCTTGCCGAGCTTTCGGTCGAGCGGATCTCGCCGACGCCCGAGCCGTTGGCACGTTCAAAGATCGCAACACCATTATAGAGTCGCGAATCGTTGCGGTTGACGAAACGCGTCAGCCGGGTCGATTTCGCATAGTTGTACGCGACGAGGATCGAAGTGTTCTTGTAAACCTCACGCTCGACGCTCGCGCTGTACTGGATGGTCCGCGGGTTCTTGAAATTACGTTCGAAGACCGCGACGCCCGGATTGAACGGCGTAAAGCCCGCCGTTGGGACGATTCCCGGATAAACAGGGCATCCGCCGAGGCCGGGCCCGGTGCAGAGGAAGTTCGCGAAGAAGATGTTGCCTGCAATAGCACCATCGGTATTGCGAGGACCGGCGACGACCAGTCCGGGGATACGGGCGTAGTAAATGCCACCACCGAGGCGGATCGCCGTCTTGCCGTCGGAACCCGGCGACCATGAAAGTGCCAGCCTCGGAGCCCAGCCATCCGTGAAGTCGGGGATCGTACCGTCAGATGGGAATCTGGGGTCGTTAACGAACTGCCCATATCGAGTGTTCGACGGATCGTTGATCGGGTCCGGCTGGTACTGGCCTTCCCAGCGCATTCCTAGATTCAGCGTAAGGTTCGGGCGGACCTGCCAATTATCCTGGACGTAGATACCCGGCTCGATAGTCGTATACGACTGCGTACCTGCGTCCTCGACCGTGCGGTTGCCGATCGGGGCGAACTGGAGATAAAGGGCTAGGGCACTCGCGCTGACGCCGTTCACGTAATCCGTAAAGCCCTGGATCGCACCGTCGATAGTCGGTGCTGCGAAAATGTAGCGGCCGCGTGCAAAGCCGATAAACGTCTGCGAAACACGCGTGCGGTTAAGGTCAACACCGAACTTGATGTTATGGTTGCCACGGATAACGGTGAAATTGTCCGTAAATTGAAGCCTGACGTCATCCGACGGTACCGGCAGGAAGAACGGCCTGCCGAAGCGGTAAGAGATCGAACCGTCGAACGTGCCGATCGTCGTATCCGGAAGGTCCGGGCCGTCGTAGTATCGCGGACGCTCTTCTTTTGCCCACTGGAAGCGGAATTCGTTGAGCAGCGTCGGCGAGAAATTGGTCACGAGTTGTCCGATGAACGAATTTGAGCTGCTGGTCTCGCGGCCATTTGCTGAGGAGCCCCAGGTGGGCACGTCAAACGTTCCGTTTACCTGCTCTGCTCGGCTGTAGTTATGGCGAAGCGTAAGCAGATTGCTGTTGTTGATGTTGATGTCGACCTTGCCGAGAAGAACGTCAGCATCGTTGGTGCGGTTGATGATGGTCTCTTCGTTTGGCGAATTGAACCGCGTCGCAAAGAGGTTTCTCAGCCGCGGATCGATCGAGTTCGGCTTGCTACTTTTACCGTCGTTGCGTTCGTACGCGACAAAGAAGAATGCCTTGTCCTTCTTGATCGGCCCGCCGACATTGCCGCCGAACTGATAGTTTCTAAAGTCTTCAACCGGCAGCCCGGCGTCCACGGCATCCGGGTTCTGGCTGGAAAGCGACTGGTTACGGAAGAAAAGGAACGCCGCTCCGGAGAAGTTGTTCGTGCCGGACTTCGTAACGGCGTTTATGAAACCGCCCGAACTGCGTCCGAACTCAGCGGACGCTCCAACCGGGACGACCTGGAACTCCTTAACGGATTCGAGGCTGATGGTGAATGCCGGCCGCTGGCCGCCGCGCTGTTCGCCGAAGAACGGATTGTTGGCGTCGGCACCGTCGATCGAGACGTTGTTCTGGATACCTTTCTGGCCGTTGATCGTGATCTCGTCGCCGTCCGGGCCCTGAACGATCGAGACGCCCGGAGTCAGCAACGCGAATCGCGAGAAATCGCGGCGGTTGATCGGCAGGTTCTCGACGGAACGCTGGTTGATCTGCGTAGAAAGTTCGGTACGTGCGATCTCGACGCCTTCGGCCTCTGCCGAAACGTCGACCACTTCCGATGCCTCGCCGACTTTCATCGAGATGCTGAGGTTAAGGGTCTGTCCGATATTGACCTCGACGTTGTCGAGCACGGAACTGGAAAATCCGCTGGCGGTGGTGGTGATCTTGTACCGTCCCAGCGGCAAAAGCGGGGCAGTAAAAAAACCGTCCGAGTTAGTCGTGACGGTTCTTTCAAAGCCGGTTGCATTGTTTTTGACGGTTATCGTTGCTCCCGATACGACCGCACCATTGGGGTCGACGATGGTGCCCTGAACGGTACCGGTGGTCGCCTGAGACTGGGCGATGGCGCTGATCGAGAGCATCGTAAACACTGCTAAGACTCCTAAAGCGTGGAGAATGCGATTCATATTTGGCTCCTGATAGACCTTTGAGATGTAAAAATAGTGGCATCTGTCAGTACCGATGGACGGCATTCATATTCATAAGCACCTGTCTCTTATACACATCTCCGAGCCCACGAGACAG
>JAUCQE010000642.1 GCA_030372865.1 Pyrinomonadaceae bacterium | reverse complement strand
TCAGATGTGTATAAGAGACAGGGATTATTCCGCTGCTCTTGTTGCCGCGGCCAAGCGTCGTCGTTTCGCCCGCGCGGTTCGCGGCGATGAATCCACCCATCACAGGAACCTCGCCCGCAGCTACGGCGGGGGCAATTTCCAGCCGTACAAGCTCTGCCGTTTCTTCCCAGATCGGCTGGGCGGCTCCGAATTCGTCGTCCGTAACTATCAGCCGCCGTGAATCGACCTGACGTGCATTGACGCCTTTCGATCGCAGAACCTCTGCGAGCAATCTCGAAGAAAGCTGTTCGCCGTAGGAAACGACCGCGTCCTTTAGCATAGAAAGCGGCAGCGAACGCCTCATCACGCGGATCAGCAGGTCGTTAAGCTCCTCTTTTGCAAACTTTAGTTCCGTATCGAACGAGGGCGAACCCGCAGGAATGAAATGATCGCGAACGCTTTCGTGCCGCTCGAAATGCGGCTGCAGGGATTCGAAAGCCACTGCGGCATCGCCGTTCTTTGCGGTATCGAATGCTGCGAGCAGAGCGTCGGTAACCTTCGTCATCGCCGAGACGACAACGACCGGCCGGCGTTCGATCTGCGAGGAAACAACGTGAAAAACGCGCTCGAAAGCGGCAACGTCGCCAACCGACGTGCCGCCGAATTTCATTACTGTTGAACCCCGCACTGTGCTCACGATAAGTGAAGAGGTTCAACTTTTTCTTATGCTGTTGTCAAGTTTGGCTGATACCGCGATGGGCGTCGGCTGTCTTGTAATCGACGCGGCCGATCGTCTGGTACCCGAAAAGCTGGATATCGGGCGAAAGGTAGCCTTCTTTTACCGGTTCCTCGCGGACAAGATCGGTGCTCAGGTACTTCTTGTTATCGTCAGCAAAAACGGTCGCGACGATCGCATCTGGGCCGAGCTTTTCCAACGCCATCAGTGCTCCAAGAAAGTTCGCACCGGATGAGATGCCGACCGCGAGGCCGAGATCGCGGGCAAGTTTCTGCGCCATCAGGATCGAATCGCCATCGGAAACACTGATCACCTCGTCGAGTTTCTTGAGGTCACAGATCGCGGGGATGAATTCGTCGGAAATTCCTTGGATCCGGTGGCTTCCGACCTTTGTCCCAGTGGATAGCGTTGGGGACTCGAGCGGTTCGAGCGGGTACATTTTTATGTCACTTCGCCGTTCGCGGAAGTATGCGGCGGTACCCATTATCGTCCCGCCCGTGCCGACACCGGCGACAAAAGCGTCGGGCTCGAACCCGACATGACGGAGTTGTGCCCAGATCTCGGGGCCGGTCGTCGTGTAATGCGCTTCCGCATTTGCGAGATTTGAAAATTGGTGCGGCAGGAACACGCGGCCGCGTTCGTACTTGAATGCGTCCGCCAATTCGATGCTGCCGAGAAATCCGCCTTGTTCGTGCGAGACCAGCGTTACATCCGCACCGTAGCTTTTTATCAGCGAGATGCGCTCTTTGCTCATCCAGTCGGGCATAAAGACGTGGACAGGATTGCCGAAGGCGTGGCCGATGGCGGCGAAAGAGATCCCGGTATTCCCGCTTGTAGCCTCCGCGATCGTATCGCCCTTTCGGATCATGCCGTCGCGGTAGGCATTGCAGAGAATGTGCAGTGCCATTCGGTCTTTTATGCTGCCGGTCAGGTTCAGATGTTCGGCTTTCGCAAATATCGTCCGCCGCTGGCCTTTGTAGTGGAAATGGATCGAAAGGAGCGGCGTATTGCCGATCAGGTTTTCGACGTAGCTGGAGCTAACGGGCAGCTTGCTGAAATTTTGCTGGTAATCGGCAAGGGTGTTCGTGTTCATCGCGGTTGACGGTGCCGTTCGGCACTCCCGATCTACGGATATCACGAATGCCGGACCCGGAATGTGTTCGCCGTCACAGAGGCGCAAAAAAGCCGGCGGCTCTCGAGCCACCGGCAAATTTATAATTGCATGTCCTTTCGAACAAGTATGATGGTAAGTCCTTTTAGACTAATCCTATTTACGGCCGCCTTTGCGTCCGATCTCGGACATGTGCTCGCGGTCGCGGCTAACAGCCTGGCCGCCCTTACGTCCGATCTCGGCCATATGCTCACGGTCCCGGCTCACAGCCTCGCCGCCCTTGCGTGCCGCTTCCGAGCGGCTGCCGCCCGATGCGCTGCGGCCGCCACCGCCGCCCTGTCCGCCGCTCGTGAATTGGCCTTCGCTGTCACGTTGTCGTTGATTTCCCTGGTTGCCGCCTCGGCCACCTTGATTACCTTGATTATTAGGCATTTTTCTGAACCTCCTGGATATTTCTGTGGCTTTGCCACGGGTTCAGATTAGTCAACACGGAACGCGTTAAATGTAAGCTAAGCGACGTAGATGGGCATTCTTTTGGGAGGTTTTTCGTGCGGCCAAGCGGACGAAAACCACACGCTCATCCGCATAAGACCGCACCGCCGTTGATGTTAAGTATCTCGCCCGTGATATGACGCGACCACGGCGACAAAAGAAAACAGATGGCGAGTGCGACATCGTCGGTCGTGGCCATCCGCTTTAGGGGTATCGAATCGATCACCCGCCGTTTGTATTCCGCGTCTTCAAACACCGGCCTGACCATTGCTGTCTCGATCCAGCCCGGGGCGACGCAGTTGACGCGGATCTTCGGGCAAAGCTCGCTGGCCAGTGCCTTTGTGAATGAGATCTGGCCCCCCTTTGAAGCAGCGTAGTTGGAGTAGTTCGCTTCGCCGCGCT
>JAUCQE010000641.1 GCA_030372865.1 Pyrinomonadaceae bacterium | reverse complement strand
GTCGGCAGCGTCAGATGTGTATAAGAGACAGGTATAAAGGTGCGATCGACAACGACCGCTCGGGCAAGAACATTGAACAACAGTACCTTCGCGGTGCTTTTGACTCCGCTCTTTCAGGCGGAACGATCTCCATTTCTGAGACGAAGGCATTCGGCTGCTCGATCAAACGAGCGGGCGGTGCGAACTAGGCTTTAGTCGATGATACTCAGAAGCGTAAAAACAGCGGCGGCGGCCTGGCTCATTGCCGGGCTTGCCTTGATTTTTGTTTCGGTAAATGCGGCCTCTCAGGCCCCGCCGGTCACTAAGATCACCGATAAGGAATTTGCCGAGGTGATAAAGCCCAAGGGCAAGCCGCTAATGATCAACTTCTGGGCGACATGGTGCGAACCGTGCCGCGACGAGTTTCCGGACCTCGTTAAACTCGACGCCGAATATCGCGGCAAGATCGACTTTATTACGATTTCACTTGATTTCGAGGAAGAACTTAAGACTGGCGTGCCCAAGTTTTTGGCTGAGATGAAGGCAACAATGCCGACATACCTCCTCGTTTCGAAGGACGAAACGGCAGCGATTAGTTCAGTCTCGAAAGATTGGCAAGGCGGCCTGCCGTTCACCGTTATCTTTGACGCGAACGGCAAGCTAGCATATTCCCGCCAAGGACTTATTCGCCACGATATCGTCAAAGCCGAGATCGAAAAGCTCACAAAGCCTTCTGCAGAATAGCTTTCGAATATTGCGATGCAGCTCAATTCTGTTCAGTAGACCAAAAAAGTCATCCGGTTTCGATACGGAATATTTTTTTAATCATAACCATTGACTACGATGAGTCCTCATGGTAGTTTCATCACTGAAACATATTTGCATTTGGAGGATTTATGCTCAGAAAGGTAGAAGATTTTCTGAAGAACTGGCAATACGAAGCTGAAATGACCGGCAAGGTTATCCGCTCGCTTACTGATGGATCACTCGGGCAAAAGGTGACCGACGAGGGCCGTACGCTCGGCTATCTCGCATGGCATTTGGCTGCCACGCCCGCCGAAATGCTTGGCCACGCGGGCCTAACAGTAGACGGCCCTCCACTCGATGCGCCGGCTCCCGAATCGGCGTCTGAGATCGCGGACGCTTATGACAAGGTCGCCGCATCCGTTAACGATGTTGTCGCTTCGAATTGGAACGACGACACCCTGCTTCAGGAAGACAGCATGTATGGCGAGACATGGTCGCGCGGGCTTACTCTTTTTTACCTCATCGCCCATCAGGCACATCACCGCGGGCAGATGACCGTCCTGATGCGGCAGGCAGGCCTTCCGGTCCCGGGCGTTTACGGCCCCTCCAAGGAAGAATGGCTCGCCCACGGAATGCCGGCTCTACCTTAACG
>JAUCQE010000640.1 GCA_030372865.1 Pyrinomonadaceae bacterium | reverse complement strand
CGGATGTTTTGGGTGGAACGGAACTGCGAGCCCTTAGCCGAAAAAAAGGCGGGCCGAACCTGGTTGTTCGCCCGCCACTTTTTCATGCAGGACCGGCTGCCGAAAAACGGCCTATAGGGCTCTGGCATGACCAATACGCGACACGTCCAAGAATGGGTCAAGATCGAATATGGCGTTCTTACATGATGCATCGTTAATGCACTCGAAAAGGGATTTGCGGGTTCAGGGCTTAGACGGCTATCGGCGGGAAACTTACGCCGGGAGCTTGTGTCCGGGCCCGAGCCCGAGTGCGATGAGGTCGGTAAACCCGGCGGGCTCGCCGTTTATCTCGAAGGCTTCGACCGAGACGATGCCGTCGCCGGAAGCGATCTCGAGACTCTCAGCATCGAGCCTTTCGATCGTGCCGGGCACTTCGCTGCACTGAGTAACGAGCGGTTCGGTGCGGCGAATGGTGATCCGGTGCTCGCCGAAAGATGTATGAACGCCGGGAAACGGCGGTGCGGACGCACGCACGAGGTTGTGGATGTCGATGGCGGGACGATGCCAATCGATGCTATCGGGCGGCGCCATCGCGGCGGAGTAATACCGTGCTATGGCATGATCCTGCGGCATTCGGACGGCTGTCCCGGCGGCGATATGCCGCCAAAGGTTTTTGAGCAAATGAAGCCCGGCGAGGCGCGACTTCTGCATAAGGGTGCGGATGTCGTCCGTCGGCTCGATGGGAAACGCGGCACGGGCGATCATATCGCCGGTGTCGATGCCGGAGTCCATAAAATGCATCGTCACGCCGGTATGCTGTTCTCCGTGCAACAGCGCCCAGCGGACGCCGTTGACGCCGCGGTATTCGGGCAGGAGCCCTTGATGAATATTGACCGCACCGAGCCGCGGGATGTTCAGCAGGTCATCGGGAAGGATCATCGGATAAGACCAGACAAGGAAAATGTCGGGCCGTGCCGAACAAAGGCTTTCGGTAAAAGCGGCGGCTCTTCCGGCGGGCTGTTCGAGCGTTGAGTGTCCCAGTTCCGTAACCATTTCGCGGACTCGGACGGCTCGCGTGTCGTTCCGCGTGGCGGGAAAAACGACCGCTGAGATCTCAGCATTTGCGGACGCAAGAAACTCCAGCGATGCGAGCAGAAGCTCGTCATAACCGAAGGCGACGACTTTTGTGGGTGCGTTTGCGGGCGTCATAAGCGCGAGCCTATTGAATGATACCAAAAACGCCACCGGTCGCAGTTTTGCCCAAACCGCGGGCGTGTGAAAAGATGAGGTCATGGAACAAGAACAAAGGCGGGCGAACAAGCTGATCGACGAGACTTCGCCGTATCTGCTGCAGCATGCGCACAACCCGGTGGAATGGTATCCGTGGGGCGACGAGGCGTTCGAGCGGGCGAGGGCCGAGGACAAACCGGTGATCGTCAGCATCGGGTATTCGGCGTGCCACTGGTGCCACGTGATGGAGCACGAGTCGTTCGAGGACGAGCGGGTCGCGGAGATAATGAACCGCCACTTCATCAACGTAAAGGTCGACATGGAAGAGCGGCCGGACGTGGACCAGATCTATATGAATTTCGTCCAGCTGACGACGGGCCGCGGCGGCTGGCCGATGAACGTTTTCGTGACGCCGGAAAAGCTGCCGTTCTTTGGCGGGACATATTTTCCGCCGTCGCCGCGTTACGGGATGATCAGCTGGCCGCAGCTGCTGGAGAGCATCGCCGAGGCGTGGCGGGAACGGCGGGACGAACTGATGGGCTCGGCGTATGAGGTGCTCGGGTCGCTGAGAAGAATGTCGGTGGTCGAGCTTTCGACGGGCGGCATCGATGAGACGCTGACGGAAAATGCGTTCGGGCGGTTCGTGCGGACTTTCGACCCGCGGGAAGGCGGCTGGGGCGGCGCGCCGAAGTTCCCGGCGGCGATGTCGATGGAGTTCCTGCTCAGGTACTGGAAGCGGACCGGCAACGACAACGCCCTGACGATGGTAAAGCACACGGCCGAAAAGATGGCACGCGGCGGCATTTACGATCAGCTCGGCGGCGGCTTTCACCGCTATTCGGTCGATGCGGTGTGGCTGGTGCCGCACTTTGAAAAAATGCTGTACGACAACGCGCAGCTTATTCGCATCTACCTGCACCTTTATCAGATAACAAAGGAAGAGTTCTTCCGCACGATCGCGGTCGAAACGCTGGAATATGTGCGGCGTGAGATGACCGGGCCCGAGGGCGGATTTTACTCTACGCAGGACGCCGACAGCGAGGGCGAGGAAGGGAAGTTTTTCGTTTGGTCGCCGGAGGAGATCGCGGAGATCCTTGGCGAAGACGCCGGGAAGAAATTCTGCGCGATCTATGACGTGACCGACCACGGGAATTTCGAGGGGCACAACATCCTGAACAGGAACGGCAGCGCGGTCGAGAAGATCGAGAGCGTCGGGGTCGATCAGGAAACGCTCGACGCGTGGCGTTCGCAGTTGTTCGAGGCCCGTGAGAAGCGGATCAAGCCGAATCGGGATGAGAAGGTCTTGACGGCGTGGAACGGACTGATGCTGGCGGCGTTTGCGGAGGCGGCTGCGGTGCTGGGGAATGAGGAGTACTTGGCGACGGCGAGGGCGAATGCGGAGTTTTTGCTGCGGGAGTTGGTGGTGTCGAATGATGAAGGCACTGGCAAGCTGGGAAGCTTGCCCTCCAGTCAGGCCTCCAGTCGTGTTCTTAGAACGTGGAAGGACGGGCGGGCGAAGCTGAACGGTTATATAGAGGATTACGCGAATTTTGCCGACGGGCTGATCGAGCTGTTTCAGGTCTCGGGCGAGGAGCGGTACCTTGAGGAGGCACGGCGGCTTGCGGACGCGATGATCACGGAGTTTTGGGATGAGGAGAACGGCGGGTTCTTTTTCACCTCGAACGACCACGAAGAGCTGATCGTGCGGAACAAGGATCTTTACGATAACGCGACGCCGTCGGGGAATTCGGTCGCGGCGGACGTGTTGCTAAAGCTGGCAAAGCTGCTCGGCGACGAGCGGTACGAGCGATTCGGGCTGACGGTATTGCGGCTCGGGGCCGGGATGATGCGGCAGCATCCGTCCGGATTCGGCAGGGCATTGGCGACCGCCGAGTTCTATCTCGGCCACGTAAAAGAGGTCGTGATCGCCGGGCCGAAGGGCAACGGGCTTGAACGCGAGTTGTGGTCGGAATACAGGCCGTTCAAGGTCGCGGCGATCGCGGGCGACGGTGAGTCGAACTTGGATCTGCTGAAGGGCCGGACGCCTGTCGACGGCAAAGCGGCGGCATACGTTTGCGAGGGCTTTGTCTGCAAACGGCCGGTTACGGAGCCCGATGAACTGCGTGAATTGCTGGACGAAAAGAATTAGCTAGTTGACGTATTCGCGGCTGAACGAGAGGACATTACCGGGCTGTTCGAGTTTCGCCTGCTGCTTCCGCAGCCGTGCGGCGCTGAGCAGTTGAGTGCCGGACTCGCCGTCCTTCCAGAACGTAGCCGAGCCGAAATTGAGCCAAAGCTTGACGTGCTCGTGCTCGGAGATCTCGAACGGAAATTCGCCAAACAGTTCGCGGATGCGTTCAATGATCTCGGCGGCCATCTTCTCGGAGGCGGTAGGAAGGACGACGATGAATTCGTCGTTATAGGACCGCGCAAGGAAATCCATCTTTCGCAGGCCCTGCCGTATGGTCTCGCCGGCGTGGCGGAGCATGTTGTCGCCGGTCGCATGGCCGAACCTCTGGTTTATCTCGTCAAATCCCTTTAGGTCGATAGCAAGCAGCGATAGCGGACGCTCGTCGCGGTAGCGGTGCGATTCGGCAAGCTGATTCTCAAGCACCATGAACAACGCGCGTTCGTTGGGCAGGTTGGTCACCGGGTCGGTAAGGGCATTGGTGATGCTGAGCTCGAGCGAACGCGAGGAGACGAAGATCGGGGCGATTCGTTCGCCGATGGCATCAAGGAGCGAGATCGTTTCGTCATCCGGTGTAATACCTGTCTCTTATACACATCTGACGC
>JAUCQE010000639.1 GCA_030372865.1 Pyrinomonadaceae bacterium | reverse complement strand
CGTTAGTTTTCGACGCTCCATTTTTTCACCGCCTCTGTTTCGGTTATACTTTCAAGTTCGAATTAATAGATAACTTTGAAGTTATTGTAATGACTCTTCGCCTATTTTCAATATTCCTGGTTTTAACCGCGTCAGCGATGCTTTTCGGCTGTTCCAATGAGGCGAAGCCGACGACGCCGAAGGAGGCGTTCCACGAATACTCGAAGGCCCGTAAAAGAGGCGACCTGACGCGGATGAAGACCCTGCTTTCGGCGGAATCGCTGAAAATGCACGAGCAGGAAGCAAAGGCACAGTCCGCGACCGTCGACGACATTCTCAAACGAGAAACGCTTGTTTCCGAATCGCAGAACATCGTTAAAGTTCGCAACGAAAAGGTCGAAGGCGAGAAAGCCACGCTGGAGGTCGAGAACTTCTTTGGCAGTTGGGAAACGGTATATTTCGTCCGCGAAGATGGCGAGTGGAAGATAGACAAGAAAGGTTATGCGGACCGGATGATGCAGGAGATCGAGCAGATGACCGACCAAAAGCTCGACCAGATCATCCAGGGCGGCGGCAACATGCCGGCCGACAATACGAACACGAACAGCCCCGCGTTCTGATCACGAGGAAAATCTGTGGCAGCCATCAAACCCTTTCGGGCTCTCAGGCCCGCTAAGGAAAATGTAAAACAAGTCTCAAGTGTGCCTTACGACGTAGTGTACGAATCGGAAGTGCACGACTACATCACTGAAAATCCGCTCAGTTTCCTCCGCATCACGCGTCCCGAGGAAGAAGCAAAGGCCGCCGGTGTCCACAACGCCGAGATGGCGAAACGAAATCTCGATAAATTCATCAGAGACGGCATCCTGATCCCCGAAAGCGAACCTGCGTATTACGTCTATCGCCTCACTGCCGGCAAACACACGCAGACCGGCATCGTCGCCTGCTGCTCGATCGACGAATACGACAGCGGCCTGATCAAGAAGCACGAAAAGACGCGGCCCGACAAGGTAGCCGACCGCACGCGGCACATGCTCACGCTGCGGGCGCAGACGGGGCTGATCTTTCTGGCCTATCGCGGGACGGAGACTATCGATTCGATCGTCGAGCGAATCACGGCGGGCGAGCCGGTCTATGATTTTGTCTCTGCGGACGGCGTCGGGCAGACGGTCTGGAAGGCGGACGACGTCGATGCGATAACCGCGGCATTTGCCGAGGTTCCCGCTCTTTACATCGCCGACGGCCACCACCGTGCCGAGAGTGCCTCGCTTGCTCGAAAAGAACTCAGCGAAAAAAAACCCGACCACGATGGCACCGAGGATTACAATTTCGTGATGGCAGGGCTGTTTCCGGCCGAGCAGCTTGAGATCATGGCGTACAACCGCGTCGTGAGCGACCTGGAACATCTCTCTGACGCCGACATCATAGCCCGCATCAGCGAGAGCTTTATCGTTACCGAGACCGACACGTGCCAGCCGCAAACCCACGGCGAGATCTGTATGTACCTCGGCGGCAAGTGGTATGACCTGCAATTCACCGTCGCCTATTTCCGCGAGCCCGACCCGATCGAACGGCTGGACGTCAGCATCCTTCAGCACTACGTGCTCGAACCGGTCCTCGGCGTCGCTGACCCCAGAACCGACGAGCGGATCGGATTCGTCGGCGGCATTCGGGGCACAAAAGAACTCGAACGCATCGTCGACAGCGGCGAGGCACGCGTGGCCTTCTCACTTTACCCGACCACGATGGACGACCTTTTCGCCGTCTCCGACATGGGCGAGATAATGCCGCCGAAATCCACCTGGTTCGAGCCAAAGCTCAAAGACGGCCTGTTCGTCCACCTTATCTGATCAGGCGAGCTGTATGTCACGGCTACCCGTGTATATTCCCGCCGCGTTTTTCTCGAGCGTTAGTATCGGGTTGAAACCGCCCTTTCGACTCTCACGTTCCCGCTTTGTAATGAACCGGTCGCCCTCGAAAAGGATCGAGTCGATCCAGTCTTCTTTTTGATCCGCTGTGGTCACTGTCATATGGATGTGGGCCGCGAT
>JAUCQE010000638.1 GCA_030372865.1 Pyrinomonadaceae bacterium | reverse complement strand
TTTTATTGACCGTCTCTTAAGCGTCTCACCCCGTCTCAAACACACCCCCGCGCGCGCTGAGACGAGACGATTTTCCGGAAAGCGGGCCGGATCCGGGTCGACGACGGCGATTCGGGCTTCGCTTTCTCGCCCTTTACGGCCTGCGTCTGCTATTCTTTTAGGTAACGGAATCGCGTTGAATCCCGCAGCGGCGGGCGCGCGAAAACCAAGAATATGAAGGTTTTGCTAGCAGACGAATACGGATTTTGCTTCGGTGTCGAACGTGCCGTTGAAATGGTCGAGGAATCGGTCGGCAAGGGCGAAACGGTCCGCACGCTCGGCCCGCTCATCCACAATGAGCAGGAAATGCAGCGGCTCGGCACCAAGGGCGTTTCAACGATCGCCGAGCCCGTTCAGATAACCCGCTCGGAAACCGCCGTCATCCGCGCCCACGGCGTAACGCCGGAGGTCGAGCAGGAACTGAAGGAAAAGGCCGGAAAAGTGGTCGATGCCACCTGCCCGTTCGTAACCCGCGTCCAGCGGCTTGCATCTCGCGCCGCCGCCCAGGACCGCCATGTGGTCATAGTCGGCAGCGCCGACCACCCGGAGATGATCGGTGTCAAAGGTTATGCACCCGGCCATTCGTTCATTATCAAGGACGAAACCGAGGTCGATTCCCTGCCGAGGCTGAGAAAGCCCATGGTCGTGGCACAAACGACCATCAAGGCCAAGACCTTTTTCGATACCGCCGAAGCACTAAAAACAAAGACCGATGACGAGATCGAGGTGATAAACACGATCTGCTCGGCCACACGCGACCGCCAGGAAGCGGCCCGTGCCCTCTCGGGAATGGTCGACGCGTTCTACATCATCGGCGCCACGCATTCTTCGAACAGCGTAAAGCTCCACGCCGTCTGCAAGGAAAGCTGCGAAAAGAGCTTCCTGATCGAGACCGAAGCCGACATCAACCCCGACGACCTGATCGGCGTCGAGACCGTCGGCGTTACCGCCGGTGCCTCGACCCCGGAATGGCTGATACAAAGGGTCGTCAGCGGGCTCAAGGAACTCGGAGCCGAGAACGCCAATAACTTGGCATTGAAATAGAAAAAAGGCCGGGCGATGAACCCGGCCTTACTGTTTGATTTATATAAGT
>JAUCQE010000637.1 GCA_030372865.1 Pyrinomonadaceae bacterium | reverse complement strand
TCCCGACACACCGCCCATAAAGTAGGCATTGCCGTCGTGGACCTCACCCCAAACCAGATTCTCCCGAAATGCCGATGGTGAAATGCCAAGTTCGGGAAACTTCTCAATACACGTCTGGCGCTCGTGTCCGTTACCAAGTTCGCAAGCCGCTATCTCGCGAACGTCCAGATCACGGGAAAGCGGGTTGAAAGCCGTCCTTTTCAGGCCGAGACGCTTGACGACCTCAAGATCGAACTCCAAGTCCGGCCGCGGGCCTTCGATCAGAAAGGTGAGTGCTATGAAGTTGGGATCGCTGTATTCCACCTGCGGCTCGGCCGCGAGTTTCTGTTCGCTGATAACCGCGGCAATATCCTTAGCCGACGGCGTGCGTGCCAAAAGGTACAGCGGCAGCCACGCCGGAAGTCCCGAGGTGTGCGTCACTAGTTGCTGCACGGTGAGGCCGGCGACCGCCGTATCACCAAATATCGTCGTCTCATCTCCGAGCCGCGCCTCGAGCCCGATCTCGCCGTCCTCGATCTGTTGGGCGGCTAGCAGGCCGGTCACCAAAGGCTTCGTCAGGCTCGCGAGGTCGTATATCGTATCAAGGCGTGCGGGTATTCGTTCAGGTTCGACTACCGCATTACCCAGTGCATCCTGAAACACGATCTCGCCATTCTCCGCGACAAGGTAAACTGCGGAGGGAAAATCGCCCGCCGCAATTCGCTCCTCGAGAAACGCTGAGATCGCCTCGTTCATACACCGTACATATTAACCGAGTCGATCGCGGTTGACACGATGGGCTGAGAAAAATAGACTTCAACCTCATCTTTATTCCACGGAGACATGATTTCTATGAGCAAGAAAAAGAAAGCGGTTTCAGCCGACTTGATAATGAAGCTTTACGATCTTCGCCGCGAGGCGACAATGCGTGAGGCACGCAATTGGTACTTTACGTTCAATCCGACGAGTGCCGAAGAGTTGGAAAAGACAATGATGGACCCGCAGGTCGGCGGCTATCTGCGAATGGTCATGTCGTACTGGGACATGGCAGCAACGTTCGTCGTACACGGTGCGATCGATGCCGACATGTTCAATGAAACTGCCGGAGAGCACATTGGCGTCTACGCTAAGATCGAACCCTTCATTGAAGAGCTTCGAACAAAATGGGAAATGCCCGATGCGTTCAAGAATCTCGAAAAAGTGATCTACGACAAGCCGGGCGGAAAAGAGCAACTTGAAAAGTCAAGAGCCTGGATGAGATCGATCCTGGAACAGACACAGGGCGAGCAGGCAGGCGAAGCCGCGGCGTAGTTATATCTGATCTGCGATCCAGCTAATAGCCGATCCGTTCGGCTATTAGCTATTTTTGTACGTCCAATCGGCTTACGTGCCGTTCGATCTTTTCCAAAACCCCGACCGCGAGAGAAAGTGCACGCCGGCCGTCCTCGCCGGTCACCGGCGGAGTTGTTTCGTTCTCGATGGAATCCAAAAATGCCGTTATCTCAGCCCGCAGCGGCTCGACGTCATTTACCTCAAGACGGTTGACGGAAATACCGAGCAGCGGATGTGCGGCATCCGGATTCAGCGAGGTCAGCGATGCGAACTTCGTCGCATAGTCCAACACCACGTACGCGTTGGTCTGGTAAAACCTCGTCTTCCTTATCTTCTCCGTTCCGATGCGCGATGCGGTGATATTTGCGACCGCACCGTTCTCAAACTCGATCCTCGCATTTGCCGCGTCGACCTTGTTTGAGATGACCGGGATACCGACCGCTCTGATATCGCTGACTTTCACGTCTTCGCCGACTAGCCACTGAACCGCGTCCAGGTCGTGGATCATCACGTCGAGCACCACATCAACATCGAGGGAACGATTCGGGAACGGCGAGACACGGTGGATCTCAAAGTAGAGCGGCTTGGTGACGTGCGGCCTCAGAGCGACCATCGCAGGATTGAACCGCTCAAGCTGCCCGACCATCAACTTCGAACCGGACCGCTCTGCTGCGGCGATCATCCGGTCCGCCTCGTCGAGCGTCATCGCGATGGGCTTTTCGACGAGCACATGAACGCCGGCCTCGAGAAACGCACACGCGATCGCGCAATGCGTTTCGGTCGGTGTCGCGATCGATACGAGATCGACCTTTCCGATCAGCTCTCTCCAATCTGTAAACGCCTCACCGCCGTTGTCCACTGCGATCATTGCCGCCGTGTCCGCGTTCGTATCACACGGCCCGACGAATTCGATCCTGCCTTCCCTTGCGAGTTCGGCGTAGTTACGTGCGTGGTGCCTTCCGAGGCTGCCGACTCCGATCGCGGCTGCTCTTAACTTTTTTTGCTCCGTCATCGTATTTGAATGAACTTCTGGATTCAGTAATACTTATTATTTTCGGCTAACTTCCGGCAAATAACAAAGATGGCGTCGCTTGACCGTTTTTTCCGAAGCAATCTGTTTTGGCTGCTCTTCGCGGCCGCGGTGGTTTTCGTTTATTTTTTTGGCCTCACGGTGCCGCTGCTCGGGCCGGACGAGCCGCGTTATGCTCAGGTCGCCCGCGAAATGTACGAACGCGGCGATTGGGTAACGACGACCCTCGGCGGCCACAATTGGTTTGAAAAACCCGCCCTGCTTTACTGGCTCCAGATCGTATCGTTCAACATTTTCGGCACTACTGAGTTCGCTGCCCGCTTTGGCTCGGCGATCTTCGGGCTCGGGACGATCGTCTCACTTTACATTTTCGGTCGTTCGGCTCAAGGCGAAGACTCGTCACAGTTCGCAAAGTACCTCGCGATGGTTGCGGCAACTTCGCTTGGATTGATCGTCTTCTCACGCGGAGCGAGCTTTGACATCATACTCACGTTCCCGATCACGGCCTCGCTTGTCGGCTTCTTTGTATTCGATCAGGCAGAAAAGACAGACACGCGAAAGCGGGCTATAGGCCTCGTCGCCTTTTATTTCTTCATCGGGGTAGCACTGTTGGCAAAGGGCCTTGTCGGCATCGTCTTCCCTTTCGCGATCGTCGGCTTCTATCACGTTCTGTCCATGAAAATGCCGGAGCGATCGCTCGTGCTCAGTGGGTTCTGGGGTTTATTGATCTCCGCGGCGGTCGCGGCAACGTGGTACGTTCCGATGTATCTAGTGAACGGATGGGAGTTCATCGACGAGTTCTTCATCCAGCACCATTTTCAACGATAC
>JAUCQE010000636.1 GCA_030372865.1 Pyrinomonadaceae bacterium | reverse complement strand
ATTTCAGCGTTTCGGTGATGAGCAGCGATTCCGAGATCAGATTAGAGAACGGCGGCATTACAGATATAATTCTATCGGCAAATACCGTAACATCCAATTTTACCCACGGCCATATCGTCGGTTTGTTGGGAACTTATTCCCGAATTTGGCATAATCGCATTTCTCAACCATGAATCCAGAACAAATCCTTCAGCAATTTCGTGAGACAGATGCCCTGCTTGAGGGGCATTTCATCCTTTCCAGCGGACTGCACAGCCCGAAATATCTGCAGTGTGCTTTAGCATTGCAGTTCACCGCCGATGCTCAGAAATTTGGGCAGGCGATCGCGGAGAAATATCTTACAAGCGGAATTGAGACTGTCGCATCGCCGGCGATCGGTGGCCTGGTGATTGGTTTTGCGGTCGCGGCCGCGCTGAACGTTAAGTTTATTTGGACCGAGCGTCAGAACGGCGATATGACTCTTCGTAGGGGATTTTCGCTGCGACCGGGCGAGAAGATACTTGTGGTCGAGGACGTCATCACTACCGGCGGATCGACGCGTGAATGCATTGCCGCCCTTGAAGCAAACGGCGGAACTGTGGTCGCCGCCGCATCGATCGTTGACCGCTCGAACGGAACGGCAGATGTCGGAGTGCCGCGTACTTCGCTTATTACGCTTGATGTGCCGAGCTTTGACCCGTCCGATTGTCCGATGTGCGCCCAGGGCCTTGAAGCTATAAAGCCCGGCAGCCGGACGGCAGCGAAATAGAAATGCGCCGCTGCTGTTTTCTTTCGATGGACAGCCTTGCCGGCTATGTCAGCGATGACGAACTGGCGGTTGAACCGCTCCGTGAACTTGGTTGGCAGGTCGAGACGATCTCCTGGCGAGATCGGAATGTAAATTGGAGTTCATTTGATGCGGTCGTGATCCGCACGACGTGGGACTATCAGGATTCGCCCGAAGAGTTTCTCGAAACGCTGGGAGCGATAGATAGATCGGGGGCGAGACTCGCAAACCCCTTGTCCGTCGTAAAGTGGAACCTCGACAAGAGTTACTTGCGAGATCTCGAACACCGTGGCGTCAGGATCGTCCCTACGCTGTGGCCGATCGTGCCGCCAACTGAGAGTTCTTTCGAGCGTTGGAAGTCAGAGCTTGGATCGGATGAATTGATCATCAAGCCGACCGTGTCTGCGACCGCACAGGACACATTTCGGCTTGGTCGGTTCGATCCACTGCTTAGCGAGAGCTTCGCATCACGCACGTACATGGTACAGCCCTTCGTTTCGGCGATCGTTGATGAGGGAGAATACTCGCTGTTTTTATTCAACGGAGTTTATAGCCATACCATCTTAAAATCGCCGAAAAGCGGCGATTTTAGAGTGCAGGAAGAACACGGCGGACTGATCACGGCAGTGGAACCGGAACCAGAGCTGCTGGAAACAGCACGATCGGTGAATGAACTGGTTCCTGAAAAAATGCTTTATTCCAGGGTCGATCTAGTTCGCACAGGCCTGGGTCTGTCTCTTATACACATCTCCGAGCCCACGAGACAGCGCTGTGTATCT
>JAUCQE010000635.1 GCA_030372865.1 Pyrinomonadaceae bacterium | reverse complement strand
GAGCACGCGTTCGTCGCGATCCTGTCGGCAGCATTTACGCCGATACCGTACAAGGTCTTCACGATCGCGGCCGGCACGTTTGAGATCCCGCTGCTGACGCTCGTCACTGCTTCGATCATCGGGCGGGCCGGACGGTTCTTTCTGGTCGCGTCGCTGTTCTATTTCTTTGGCGCTTCGATAAAGAAGTTCATCGACAAGTATTTCGAGATCCTGACGGTGGTCTTCCTGGTGCTTCTGGTCGGCGGGTTCGTGGTGATAAGGGTGTTCTTAAAGCAATAGCAGGTTGACATCACGCACTTGCTTTTCTAGACTACTTGTTCGCGCCAAAGACGCGAATTCAACGGGGCGTGGCTCAGCCTGGTAGAGCGCACGGTTCGGGACCGTGAGGTCGGAGGTTCACATCCTCTCGCCCCGACCAGATCTCAAAGAAAAACGGCTGCGATGATTCGCAGCCGTTTTTTTGTTCGTGTCTTTCGTGCATTCCGTGGTTAAGAAGTGTTATCCACGAAACACACGAAAGAAGAAAAGTAGAAGGATCAGCGTTGTACCGGCTTCCCTTCAACGTCGAGGATGATGATCTCGCCGAGGTTGAGTTCGCGGATGCCGGCTTCGATCCTGGCGAGGTCGCCGACGAGCAGGATCGAGGTGTTCGCCGGTGCCGCGTACTTCGCTGCCGTGGCGTTGACGACCGAGATCTGCTGCTTGCCGATCTCGTCGGTCTCGGCCTGCAGCGTCGTCATCGGCAGTCCCGCAATCCAGAGGTCGCCGATCTGCTGCGCGATACGCTGATAGGCCTCGAACTGCTGAGCGTAGCCGCGGATCTTGGCAAGGCGTGCCTGAGTGAACTCGGTCTCGCTGATCGGCTTTTCGCCGGCGATGCCTTTGAGTTCTTTCATGAATTCGACCGCGGATTCCTTGGTCTTATCGGTCTGGACGCCGCCCGAAGCGACCCACAGGCCCGCGTTCGCGAAATGCTGCGGGAATGCAAAGACGCCGTACGACCAGCCCTTGTCTTCGCGGAGATTGAGGTTCAAACGCGTACCGAAACCGCCGCCGTAAACCGCATTCGCAAGCGTCAGGGCGTAGTAATCCTTCGACTTTCTTTCGGGTGCCGTCAGGATGTGTGCGATGACGGTCTGTGCGGCACCGGGCTTGTCGATGAGATAGACCTTACCCTTCGGCATCGGAGCGAGTGCCGGGATGTTCGTCGCAGGAGCTGAGCCCGCTGCCCATGCACCGAAGTGCTTGCGTGCCGCGGCGGTCGCCTCTTCGAGCGAAATGTCGCCGACGAAAACGAGTGCCGAGCTGCCCGGCTTCCAGTTTCGCTGGTGGGAGCCGATGAGGTCGTCACGTGTGATCGCGCCGACGGTTCCGGGCAAACCGCCCGACGGACGGCCATAAGGATGATTGGCTCCGAAGGCGATCATCGCCGCGGCGCGGCTCGCGACCAGGTTCGGATTGTTCGCGGACTGGGCGAGGCCATCGAGGATCTGCTTTTTCTCGCGTTCGAACTCGTCGTTCGCGAAGGCAGGGTTCAGCACGACATCAGCCAAAACGCCGAGAGCGGGGTCGAGATTGCGCTTGAGGACGTCAAAGCTCATGCCTGCGTACTCTTTTGAAGAACCGCTGCCGAGCGATGTACCGAGATCGCCGAGCGTTTCGTCAATCTGAAGTGCGGACTTCGTCTTTGTGCCGCGACGCATCAGGCGAGCGGTCATTGAGGCGAGGCCGGCTTTACCTTCGGCATCGGCGATGCTGCCGGCACGCGTTACGAGGTTAGCGGTCACGCGCGGAAGCTCGGGCTTTTGAACGACGAGAACTTCCATTCCATTCTCAAGCTTCGCCGATTTAACTTCCGGTGCCTTGAACGGCCGATCGCCGCCGAGTGCCGGAGCCTTCGAACGGTCGACGGCGACGTCCGATGCCTTGATCGACCGCTCCGGACGGAAGCGGACGACAACACGGTTCTTAGTGTTCAGGTATTTATCTACAGCCGCACGAACGCCCTCGGCGGTCGCGTTGCGGTGACGTGCAAGGTCCTGCTCGAACAAGCCGGGGTTGCCGAAGAAAGTGTTGTAGCTGTTCAACCTGTCCGATTTGCCGCCGAAGCCGCCGATGCCCTCGAGGCCGGAAATGAACTGCGATTCCCACTTCGTTTTCGCACGGTCGAGCTCGGCCGCCGTCGGGCCTTCTTTCGCGAGCCGGGCGATCTCTTCGCCGACGATCTGTTCGATCTGGCCGAGGTCGGAGCCCGGGCGAGCGGTCGCCCACATCGCGAACATGCCCGAAAGCGGCTGCCCTTCCTGGAATGCCGTTACGTTCGAAGCGAGCTGACGGTCGTAAAGCAGTGCCTTATTAAGGCGTGCCGACAGGCCGTCGGTCAGAATGGACGCGGCAAGCGCGAGTTCAGCATCGCCGGCGTCAAAGAGTGCCGGGCTGTGCCACGCAAAATAGGTACGTTCCTGCGGGACGCGGTCGCGGACCTCGATGGTCTTTTCGCTCGAAAGTGACATCGTCGTCTTTGCCGGGCGGTCGAGTGCCGGCCCCGGAGGAATCGTGCCGAAATACTTCTCGACAAGCCGCTTGGCCTCGGCGGGGTCGAAGTCACCGGCGATGACGAGCGAAAGGTTATTCGGCGTGTAATAGGTGCGGAAGAAGTCTCGGACGTCGTCGAGCGTGGATGCGGTCAGGTCTTCGTGCGTGCCGATCACGTCTGTGTGATACGGATGGCCGACCGGGAAGAGGTTCTCAAGCATGATCTTGAACGCACGGCCGTAGGGCTGATTCTCGAGGCCCTGACGGCGTTCGTTCTGGACGACCATCACCTGGTTGTCGAACTTGGCCTTGTCGAGTGCTTCCGGAAGCGTAGCGAGACGGTCAGCCTCGACCCAGAGCAGATTCTCGAGGTTGCCCGACGGGACGGTCGCGAAGTAGTTTGTTCGGTCCTGATTCGTCGTGCCGTTGACGCCGCCCTCGAGCAGGTTGGCACCGGCAGCCTCGACATATTCGAAGTATTCCTTATTGGCGTTCTTCGAGCCCTGGAACATCATGTGCTCGAACAGGTGGGCAAAGCCGCTGCGGCCGGGCTTTTCGTTGGCCGACCCGACGTAGAACCACTGATTTACGTGGACCACCGGTAGTTTGCGGTCGACGTGCAGAATGACCTGAAGGCCGTTCGGGAGCGTGTATTTTTCGAACTCGATCTTCGGGACCGAACCGGTATCGGCCGTCTGCGCAGATACGGACGCGAACGGTGCGGCCGTAACTGCCAACAGCCAAAGCATCGCAATAGCCTTTTTTCTTAGGGTGTTCATAACTTCTCCGGGGTAGAAATGGATTTGAAGATTTCGTTTGTGCTTACGAGCTTTTGGCCGATTTTGTTTCCGAAACTTCGGCTCCAATTGGGCCGGAATTCCCTGCCGTGATATCGTCTGGATTTCCACGCAGTTTGCGTCTTATTCGAATATGGACGGAAAAAATGCCGTGACCGAGATAAGAAAAGCCGGACCCGACGACGCCAAGATCGTCGCGTCGCTTGGGATCGTGACGTTTTACGAAGCGTATTTCGAACAGGATACGCCCGCCGATATGGCGGAGTATCTGTTCGATTCGTTTTCGCTCGAGCAGATCGAAGCGGAAATAGCCGATGCGAATTGCGATTTTTATCTGATATTCCGCGACGGCAAAGCGGTCGGGTATGCCAAGATGCTGAGAGGCTCGGACGCGGACGGGCTTAAGGGCTCAAACCCGATCGAGTTGAAACGGATCTATCTTGTCGAGCGCGTTTGGGGAACAGGGCTTGGCGAGGAGCTATTGAATTTTTGCGTTGGGCGAGCCAGGGAGAGCGGGCACGACACGATCTGGCTCGGCGTTTGGCAGGAGAATGCACGCGGGCAGAGCTTTTACGCAAAGCACGGATTCGAAAAGGTCGGGACGATCACATTTCCCTACGGCGATACCGTCGGGATCAACGACGTGATGGAGCGTGCGGTCTAATCGATCTGGTAGGTCGCGACGCTGGTCGGGGTCTCATAGCAGCGGACCTTATAGACCTTTACGCGTTCGTCGCCGACACGCGAATTGAGGTAATCGACGAAATAGCGGGCGATGTTCTCGGCCGAGGGGTTTAGTTCCTCGTCAAAGGGCGGCAGTTCGTTGAGGTTTCGGTGGTCGAGATAGCGGGTTATCTCGTCGGCGGCCTTTTTCAGGTCGCCGAAATCGATCAGCAGGCCGATGTTGTTCAGTTCCTCGCCGCGGGCAAAGATCTCGACCTTGTAGTTGTGCCCGTGCAGGTTTTCGCACTTGCCCTTGTACCCTCGCAGTTGGTGAGCGGACGAAAAATCCCGCTCGATCATCACTTCGTAAAATCCTGCCATTACTTCAACGTCCGCCCCGAAAAGCCCGAAAAATCCACCTTTCGTGTATTTTCGGCCATTCGAGCACGAAGGGCAAACTGATGACGACATAGTCAATGAAAACTTTTTTGCAAATTTTTGCAAAAATTACGCAAAAGTCTGCTTCGGATTCGGTCTATACATTTAGAGGTGTATCGGCCTCCCGCCGCCTTAAGTAGAAAAGTTCAATTTGGACGCTCTCGGACGTCACACAGACCGTTGATCCCAAATCCTGCGGTCTCCCAACTGTGCGGTTCTTTAGCGTCATGTGGCCGGGATGCGTGCCGCCCGAAGATATATGAGAGCCCGTGTTTGACCTTGGTCAACGCGCGGTTATCATTTCCGAAGGCACACGGCTCCCGGTTTTTTTTCCGATCAGCTACAAAAGATGGCGAAAGTTGCCGAAAAAGAGATATTCGATCTGATCGGCCAACTCTACGAAACTGCTGCGCAGGAATCGGGAGACGGCTGGCAGGAGGTGTTCGAGAAACTCTCTAGCCTGCTTTCGTCCGGACCCGGCAGCCTGCATTTTTTCGTTAAGCGAACCGAACAGTTCGCAACGATCGCCGACACGAATGAACCGGGCTTTGTCGATGATTTTAACCGGATATATTTCCCGATCCTTCCCTTTCGCGATGTGCTGACCACGCTGAAACCCGGAGAAGTATTCGACCGCACGCAGGAAATGCCCGACGAAATGTTCGTCCCGACCGAGCTTTATCAGGAGTATTTTCGCGACTTCGGTATATATCACGTGGTTCACGCAAACCTTATGGACTCGGACGAGGCTCTCGCCGGCATCACCTTTACGCGACCGGAGAGCATGCGTGAATTCGAAGAGATCGAGATGGAGGCATTCCAGTTCCTGTTGCCCCATCTTCAGCGGGCGATGCAGATGCACGTCAAGCTGGTCCAGGCCGACGGCCGGCAAAAAGTGTTCGAAGAAGCATGGGACCGCGTGCCGCAGGGTGTGCTACTAGCAAAGGAAACCGGCGTAATAACGTTCCGAAACAAGGTATCTGCAAAGTATTTTGGCTCCGGCGGCCCGCTCGATGTCGACGGCAACGGCGTGCTGAAGACCACGGACCACAGCGAGACCGAGCAATTGCGAGCAGTGATCAGGAGCGTTTTCGAGCCGAATCCGGCAAAGGCGGCGTATGGCGGCACCGTTCTGGTCCGTTCCCAAGCAAAACGCCCACTGACGCTGATGGTCACTCCGTTCATCGACAGCTACGGTACGAGCGGCCTTTTCGAACGAATGGCAATGATCTTCATCGGCGAACCCGACGGTGACGGCGGTATGATCGAGACCGACCTGAGCTCGGTTTATGGGCTGACGCGTTCGGAAGCGAGGCTCGCACTGCTTCTTGCCCAGGGGCATTCGATATCGGAGATCGCCCACATTCTTGGAATAACGCCCAATACGGCCAGAACCCACCTTAAGCGTATCTTCAGCAAAACAGACACGAACAGACAAGGTGCTCTCGTTAAATTGATACTTTCAGATCACCGGCCGGGTAAATAGAAGATCAAGACCAAATTATTTTTTGACTATTCACCCGTTTGGGTGATGTCTTTTGGCGCATCATTTTCGGAAAATATCAGAAAGTCTCCCGAGACACCTCTATGCTCCGGACCTGCACGGACGGGCGGTAATGCACGTAAACAAGGGTCCGGATCTTTTTTTTCATTGTTACGCAAAAAGCGTTTGCAAATTTCGTCAATAGCTAAATTTCACTCCCTCGCTTTACCCGAAGCCGATATTCGGCACCTGCATTTCGGGAAATGTTTCAGGCTTCTCACGCATAAAGATAATAAGGTGTTTGGAGAATCGCTTGGCCTTCGCTGCCGTGCCGCGTTTCTGCCCGCAGGCTTGAAGGCATATTGAATGTCGATCGACGAGAAAAAGCTAATTGATGTTATCGGCGAGATGTACGAAGGTGCGGCCGCTGATTCGAACGACGGTTGGGACAAAGCGTACCGCAGCCTTAGTTCGCTGTTCTCGTCAGGGCCGGGCAGCCTGCAGTTCTTTCTTCACGACGAACAGAAATTTGACCCGCTCGCCGACACTAACGAACCGGGATTCATTGAAAAGCTCAACAAGGACCTGTTCCCGATCGCGCCTTTTCGCTCCGATATACTTAGGCTTAAACCCGGCGAAATATTCCTTATGACCTCGCGGTATCCGGGAGACGGCTTTAAGCATGACCCTTTCTACAGGGACCATTTCAAAAAGAACGATATATTTCGGGTCCTTCATCTGTGCCTGATAGAGAATGAGACCACGACCGCGGGAATCAGTTTCACTCGCCCCGAAACAATGCCCGATTTTTCGTTCGAAGAGATAAGAGCGCTCCGCGAAATAACACCGCACCTGCAGCGTGCTGTGAACCTGCACATCGAGATCGTCGGACGCCGCGAACGAGAGCGGCTCGTTCTTAATATGCTTGACGGCCTGCATCAGCCGCTGATCGTGACCGACCAAAAGGCTCGAGTGGTCGTGAAGAACGATGCGGCCGAAGCCTATTTTGGAGTGGATGGCATTTTAACATTGGAACGCGACGGAAGCCTCGGCTGTTCGACCCCGCGTTATGGCCATGAGTTGCGGGCGCTTATCTCAGCCGCTTTTGGTCCTAGCGGCGCAAAGGGAATGGCGTTCGGCGGCGTGATGGGCATGCTGACAAAAAGCTCGAACCGCCCGGTCTCGGTGATGGTCTCGCCATTCAGCGAGCGGTACGGCATCAGCGGGGGGAGCAAGAGATTTGCACTTCTGATGATAGCCGACCCGACCGGACGCATCCCGACGCTGCAGGAAGATCTGCGGATGATCTACGACCTGACGAAGAAAGAGGCGGAGATCGCTATCCTGCTGGCAGAGGGAAAAACCATTTCGGAGATCAGCGATGCCCTTGGGACTTCCCTCAATACGGTCCGTACCCACGTGAAGCATGTATTTGGAAAGGTCGGCACTAATCGGCAGGCGTCGCTTGTGAGATACGTGCTGAGTGCCTCGCGAGTCAGGAACAAGTCGCAAAGGCTTGGCTCGATCGCCGCATTCTTTATGGCGACGGTGTCATGTGGGGCCAATTTATTGTTCGCCACCCCCGCGATCGGGTAAACAATTTTCCGCGACGCATAGTTCTTAAGGTCAATCAAAGTTTAATTGCACGTATCACCTATTTGGGGGACGATTTATTTGAGGATTTATCTCAATATAATGTCAGTTCTCATCCTCAGACCCTGCAAAACCGAACTGTTTGCGCAGCATGACGACGAACATGCCGGCACCGGCCTGTTGGATTGAGAGATTTAGTGAAGCATTTTCTTCACGCTAACCCCTAACGATCTTGAAGAATTTTTCAGGAGCGGCAAAGGGCGTGGACTCCTTACATTAAGGTGTATAGCTAAGTCTAGAAGTCGGCCCACAAAGCAAGCAGTACCCGCTCCCCGGCCTAACCGAAATTCAAAGCTTCCGCGTCCGGCCACCGCTCCATTTCCCTGCGACAGATCGCAGAATTGGAGGAAATCGCCCGCATGTTCAGACCTAGATTTTTATTGACCCGCACGGCATTCGCTGCAGCATTCGTTTTTGTTTTGCTCGCGGCCGTAACGGCAACTTCGCAAACTATCGATTTTGAGTCGCCGACGTATTCGATCGGCAATATCAACGGCCAAGACGGCTGGAGCAAGACGGGATCATTCGATGCCGCAGTGGCCTCGAGCGGAGGCCGAACCGGTTTCGGCGCGCAAAGTTTCCGGATCTCAAATGCAGTTACATCGGGCAGCTTTGGCGACCAGACATTTTCAAAGTCGCTCCTGAATGAAGCGGGCGAATCGACTGCCGTTAACGACGGAATGTCCGGCGGTGTCCGGCAAAGCCGTTTTGACTACCAATTCTCGATCGCATCGGCGGTTCCGGGTGCTCAGCAGCCGGGACTTGCTATGACCATCTCGCCGGATCGCGGCGACGGTTCGCGAATGAGCTTTTTGCGGTTCGAAGACCAGGCCGACGGCATTCACGCTGTATTTTTCGATTACGTTGACGTCGCTCCGTTTGGCGGTGCGAACGGCGACGTTAATGGGTGCGACGCAGGTGATAACTTCTTCAGCACCGATATCGCAACTCTCGATCGCTCCGGTATTCACAGGATACGCATCGTCATCGACTTCAATGAAGGCCCAAGGAACGACGTGGTCCGCATTTACATCAACGGTGAACTGCGCAAGACCGGAACGTCATGGGAAGATTATTATCGCTATTGCGCTGAACAGAATTTTAATCAGAACGTCCGCACGGTCGATTCGCTCCTCTTCCGTGCTAGCGGCACTGCGGCACCCGCGACGAGCGGAGCCGGATTCCTGTTCGACAATTTAGTTGGCGTGACGACGACGCCAACGACGGTCACCGTGAGCCCTGCGTCGGCGAACAACTGGCTCTTCTACAACGATGAGACCGACACGCCCGACACGACGCTTACTGCTTTAGGGACGTTCATCGCCGGCCCCGGAACCCCGCCATACGGAACCGGAAGTGCGCAAATAAGCGTTACCGGAACGCAGCGTCGCAACCTTGCGACCTATCAATTCGCCGGTACGGTGCTGTCAACCATCACGGACTTCAAGTATTCGACCTATAACCCCTCGGCCGGTAACGGCGGATCGGCATCGCGTTCGGCGTACGTCAATTTCAACGTCGATTTTAACGGTACCGACACGTGGCAGCGGCGGATATTGTTCCTGCCGGGCGACAACGGCACCGTGATCCAGAACGCATGGCAGGAATGGGACATGATCAATGGCGGTAACGCCCGGTGGCGCTACTCCGGTGCGACGTGGCCGGCAGGCGTCGGCGGCGGCGGAGAGTCCGGATCGACGGCGAAGACGTGGAATCAGATACTCAGCCAGTATCCCGGAGTCCGGTTCCGCGTGACGGATGCTCACTTCGGCATTCGGGTCGGCGAGCCATATGCAGACGGTTACACAGAAAACCTTGATTCCGTGACCTTCGGCACTGCTGCCGGAACGCAGATCTTCAACTTCGAACCGTCGCCGATCAAGGTTGTCGACGACGACGGCTTTGCGTCGATCACGAACTGCGACGATCCGGCAGCGGTAGCACACACGACCGTTGGGTCAGCCGTTACGGCGGCGAACGCCGGCGACACCATCCGGATATGCCCCGGCACGTATGCCCCGGCATCGACGGTGGCGCTGAATAAGGCGGGCCTGACGCTAACCGCGGCGGAAGCGACGAAACCCGTGCTTCAAGTGTCGGGAACCGGCTATTCATTCCTTGTGACCGCAGCGAACGTAACGCTCGATAATCTTGAGATCCAGAAAACTGACGCCGGCGTTCCGAGCCCTGCTCACAACATCATCGGTGTTCAGGCGGATAACTTTACAGCACAGAACAACCTGATATACGGGCCGAACCCCGGCACGACATGGGCGTCGAACGGCATTGTCAGCCGTGCATTTGAGGTAAGCGGCGGACGGTCTGGCATCGTCATACAGAACAACACGATCCACACGCTGCGGCAGCCGGGATACCTCAACTCCAGCTCGGGTTCGATCACGAACAACGTGGTTTACGGAACGCGCGGCTGGGTCGTTGACAGCGGCTCCGCGTTCTGGAACTTCAGCGGAAACTCATGGGGAACGGCCGAGAACGAGGCGTGCGACATCGCGCTGATCGCATCTACGGTTCTCGCTAACTACTCCCCGCTGCTTGCCTTAAGCACGAACAACACGAACGCGTTCATCTGTTCGGGCGGGATCGGCGGCCAGGACGGACGAACGACCGCATACGTTGACGCTTCGAACACCTTGGGCGGCAGTTCGCTCGACCCGTATACGACGATCCAGGCCGGCATCAACGGAGCACTTCCCGGCGGCACGGTCAACGTCGCGGCCGGAACTTACGTTGAGGACATCAACATCAACAAGACACTGACGGTGGTCGGTGCAGGCGCCGCGAGCACGACGATCTCCGGCGCGATCGGCGGCGATGGAGCAACCGTTCGCATTTCCGCCAACAACGTCGAGATCAGCGGCTTTACCATCACGCGTGAAGGCAACAATACGACTGACTGGAATAACGGCGGTCTTAACTTTGGCGGTGTCGCGATCAGTAACCTGGCAGTTACGGGTGCCTTGATCCGCGACAACATCATCACCGGAAACCGGACCGGTATCGATATCAACAACAGCGGCGGCCATACGGTTCGGAACAACGTTATTGAAAACAACCGAACCGGTATGCTCTTCCGCAACCAGACCGACAACATGACGGTCGTCGAGAACT
Source organism: Pyrinomonadaceae bacterium (assembly GCA_030372865.1). Classification (GTDB taxonomy): domain Bacteria; phylum Acidobacteriota; class Blastocatellia; order Pyrinomonadales; family Pyrinomonadaceae; genus OLB17. Next base: position 1,251 of record JAUCQE010000635.1, on the reverse strand, counting down.
CGATCTCAGACAACTGGACGGTCGGCGTGCTATTCATCGACGCGAGCAGTGGAAGCAACGTACCGGTCCAACAAGCACTGGGTTCGACGTTCTCAAATAACAATATCAGCGGTAACTGGTATGGACAGATCGTTGATCGCCAAACCGGCGGAGCATTGCCGGCGGCAGGTTCGAACTTGAAATACTTCCAGGGCAACTGGCTCGGCACGGTCGCACCGACGATCGTTAATACGAACACCACTGAACCTGGATATGCTGGCCTGATACCGGTCGCATTCGGCGGCACGGCGACACCGCCGGGCGGACAGCCGGACATCGCCGGTGAAGCCTCGGCAAACTTCAGGTATCAGCCGCTGCTCACAAGCGGAACGGATACAAACGTGGAGACAACGCCGGGCCGCGGAACTTTCGGGTTCCAGGGTGCGCCGGTCGTTGTTACCTCGCCTTCGGCCGATGGCTGGGCGTTCTTTACCGAGATCGCGAACGGCTCGGGCGCATTTGTCGGCGGTCCGCCAACTCCGCCGCTCGGCATCGGCAGTGCGAATCTGACGGTGGACGCAACCGGCCGCCAGATCATCGGTACGGCCAATTACGCCGGAACGCGGCTTGATGACATTACGCATCTCCGCTATCGCTCGCACCAGGTGAGCGCAAACCCGGCGGTTGCCCCGTCGCTTCAGTTCGACATGGACTATGACACCACGGACGGCAACACCGCATGGCAGGGCCGCCTGGTCTATGAACCGTACATGAGCGGAACGGTCCAGCAGAACACGTGGCAGACGTGGGACCCGCTTGCCGGAATGTGGTGGTCGACCGGTGCTCCCGGAAACGCCACTTGCCCGCAGGCAGACCCCTGTACTTGGGCAGAGGTGCTCGCGGCATTCCCGAATGCGGGAATCCGTCCGCCAAGCGTGAACGGCGCGGTCATCTTCAAGGCCGGCGGTCCGGTCGGCTCGCCGCTAGTCAGCCATGTTGACGGCTTTGAGATCGGTATAAACACGGCGAACACGACGTTCGACTTTGATGCCGGACGCCCGACAGTGACGATCGATCAGGCAGCCGGACAGGGCGACCCGACCAGCGATGCCGCGATCGACTTTACCGCGACCTTCAGCGAGGCAGTAACGGGATTTGACGCGTCGGATGTCGTGATCAGTGGTACCGCCGGAGCGACCACGGTCCAGATCACAGGTGGCCCGACGGTGTACAACGTAGCGGTAAGCGGAATGACCGGCAGCGGCACCGTGA
>JAUCQE010000634.1 GCA_030372865.1 Pyrinomonadaceae bacterium | reverse complement strand
CAAACGCAAAACGGGCACCTATTCGGTGCCCGTAAGTTGTTGAAAAAATTGGCTCCGCAGGTAAGACTCGAACTTACAACCCTTCGGTTAACAGCCGAATGCTCTGCCATTGAGCTACTGCGGAGTGAGTCCCGCGGACGGGACGAACCTAAAGATTAGGAATTTCGGAGTGCGTTGTCAAGCAAAGTGCGGGAGTCGGCGGCGGGCGGATCGGGGAAAATTTGTCCACAGACATTGGTCGCGAATGGCTGGCGTAGAGGCGACACAAGTTCGGGGCGGCCGGTTTTGCTTTACATACAGCTTAACGTATTGAATACTCCTTTCGTCGCGATCTGCCGCGGCGCGTGTGGCGGGTCGGAGCGCCGGCTGATATTGCATTAATCGAAACACTGGAGGCAGGGTGGCAAACATGGCAAAGGTTGAGCTGAAAACCAGGCAAACCGATGCGAGCGTCGATGATTTTATCGCGGCGGTTGCGGACGAGCGGCAACGCGATGAAACCCGTAAAGTGCTGGAGATGTTCAAGCAGGCGACCGGCGAGGAGCCGAAGATGTGGGGGCCGGCGATCATAGGCTTCGGCAGCCAGATGCTGAAATACGCATCGGGCCGCGAACTGGACTGGCCGATCGCTGCCTTCAGCCCGCGAAAGGGCAACCTCACGCTGTATGTGATCTGCAGCTCGCCGCGGCAGCCAAAGCTGCTCGGAAAACTCGGGAAGCATTCGATCGGGAAATCATGCCTGTATATCAAACGGCTTTCGGACGTCGATGAAAAAGTACTTTTCGACGTGATAAAGGATTCGGTGGAACACTCGCGTGAACACGGCTATTGCTGAGCGGTTTGGAAGGCTTTTTATTTGGGGCCGAACCCGACGACCATCTTGCGGAATATAAGCCAAGCGCGGTTCTGACATTTTCGGACGGCGGGCGTATAATCTTATCTTTTTAAGACCAGGCCGCGTGCCGTTCATCAGTTTCCGGAGCGTTTCCTTTGCAGCACGAACTTATAATCATCCTCGATTTCGGGTCGCAGTACACACAGCTGATCGCACGGCGAGTGCGCGAGCAGGGCGTTTATTGCGAGATACATCCGTTTCACCTTGCAGCCGACGTGATCGCCGAGCGGCGGCCGAAGGGCGTAATACTTTCGGGCGGCCCGTCAAGCGTGACGGACGAGGACGCTCCGCGCGTCGCGGCGGATTTTTACGAAAAGCTAAACGCCCCGATACTCGGTATCTGCTATGGAATGCAGATGGTCGCGATCGACATGGGCGGCCACACGGAGCCTGCTGCACGCCGCGAATACGGCCACGCCAAGGTCAAGGTGCTGAGCGGAAAGACGAAGCTATTTAATGAGCTGCCCTTCGAGCTTGATGTGTGGATGAGCCACGGCGACCACGTTACCCAAATACCGGCCGGCTTTCATAAGACGGCAACAACGGGCGACGTGGTGACTGCGATCGAGAATGAAGAACGAGGGATCTACTGCGTGCAGTTTCACCCCGAGGTCGCACACCTGTCTCTTATACACATCTGACGCTGCCGACGAGTTCCGAA
>JAUCQE010000633.1 GCA_030372865.1 Pyrinomonadaceae bacterium | reverse complement strand
AGATACACAGCGCTGTCTCGTGGGCTCGGAGATGTGTATAAGAGACAGGGCTCGGTGCCGCCGCATCCTGCCAAGAACGCTGCTGCTAAGACTGTGCTAAATAAGATAGTCCTCATATAAAAAAGTTCTATTCTCCTTAATTGCCTAAAGGGATGAGTATAATGAAAACAGCGAGCATGAACAAAAGTTACAGGACCGATTTCTGCCGTGTTTTTCTGGTCGACGAGCTGCCGGAACCGCTGACGCGTGCGAGCGCACACCTGCAGATATTCGATAACTACATCCCGAACACGCGGCTTCGCATCAGGCGTGTGCGGTCGCCGGAGAATAAGGAATGGACCGTGACACTGCAGCAGCGATTTCCTGTCACCGCAGACGAACCGGGCATCTGGAAGGCCGCGGACATTTTCCTGAACGAGGCCGAGTATGCCCAGCTGAAGATATTTGAAGGCGAGGAGATAAGGAAGAACCGGTACTTTCACGAGTTCGACGGCAGGACGGTCGAGTTTGACCTCTATCTCGGCGAGCTTTGGGGTCTGTGTATGGCCAGGATCGAATTCGCCTCCGCGGAAGAGATGAATTCATTCGAGCCGAAATCGTTCATGAAGTTCGAAGTGACCGGGAACGAATTCTTTTTCGGCGGTTCGCTGGTGGATAAGACGATGCGGGACGTTGAGGCGGCGGTCGCCGCCCTCGGCGACGCAACCGAGCCCGACGTGATCTCGCGGCTCGAAGACTAATAACCAGAAACTGAAAAAGCCGCCCCGATCGGAGGCGGCTTTTTAGTTTTTAACCTACGGTGTGTTAACGCGTGCGTTTCGCCATCGGAACGTGGCGCTCCACCGAAGCATAGATCTGCAGGTACATCTGCGTCTCACGCGGGATCAGATTCGTCCAGCCTGCACCGCCACGGGTGATGTAGCCGGCAAGGCGTGCCGGGTTTGAGTTGTAACCGGCGGCCATCAACTGTTCCTTGGTTGCGATGCCCGTGAGCAGTGCTTCGTTGATCGCAGGGCGGCTCGATAGGTCTTCCCATGTCCACTGCATATAGAGCAGCATCGCCTGCGACGCATTGACGTGGTCACGCATGCCCTCGACAAAATCCGCCATCAGCGGCACGTTCGAGAACTTCGAACGGACCATCCGGTACGTGGACGGGATCATCTGTACCATACCGCCGGCGCCTGCCGAACTGACGGCGTAGCGATATGTCTGGCCTTCGTTCAGAGCAAACAGGGTATAAATATCGTTATAGATATCGGGATGCGATTCGTTTTTGAAACGCATGTGGTCGACGTGCTCGACGGCGGCGAGCCTTTCGGCTATGTCGGCGATCTTCGGATCGATATTGTAACCGTGACCGGCCAGTTTTTGGCGGGCGATCTCGATGACGTTGCGAACGTAGATGCGTCCCGCCGAGACGATCTCCGGCGTCACAAGGCCCGGATGCGTCGACATGTAATAGGCGGTCTCAAGGTATTGACCCTTTTCGACCCGCGGATACTGCACCATCAACGGAAGGTGCGAAACGCCGTCCTCATCGACAAGCGTGATCGGAGTGTTCACGCCGTTGCCCCGAATCGTACGCGTGAAAAGCGTTTTGCCGTTCTCTGAGCGGACGATCTTTTCTTCCTTCGTCGAAAGAAATGCCTCTTTGGTGATAACGACGAAATCGATCTCGTTCGTCGTCCAATCATGGAACGCAACGCGGACGGTCTCGATGCCCTCAAATGTCGCACCCGAAAGTGCCGTCGAGATCGGACGTGCCTGCATGCCGCGCTTTGCTTCGGCGAGTTTGCTCTTTACATCACGGAACGAAAGCGAACGGATCGCCGACGCGGGCCGACGCGGAGCGGTCGGAACAACGGCCGGTGTCGATTCTGCGGGCTGAACGGCGGGGCCCGTCACCTGCGGCGTCTGGCCGACGATGATCGGTGTCGGCGTCGGTTTGGCCTGCGGCTTCGCGGCGGGCATCGATTCGGTGACGACAACACGTGAACTTCGTGTCGCCTGGCGATCCGGGTCCGCCTGCGCAAACGTGAAACTTGCAGCGACGGCTAATACTACTGAGGCGCAGCAGAATTTTTTCATAGTTTGATCTTTTTATTGCGGAGGAGAGCCGAACAAAAAACGCTTTACAGGGTGAACAGCCTGCGTACTTTATAGATTCGTTGATTGGCGACGGGGTTGTCAAACCAAATCAAAAGCATTATAGCATCTACAACCAAAACTGATAACAAAATTTGCGTTTTACCGCTTCGGACAATTACTGTATATCTTTAATTTCCGCTTTTTATGCAGGCATCTGGACAGGAATTGAAACCAACAAAATTATTCGGCACAGACGGTATCAGGGGCGTTGCGGGCGAGTTTCCGCTTGATTCGCCAACGGTCCGCTCTATCGGCCGCTCGCTTGCGAGGTTGTTCGCAAAGCCGGACGGAGAGCAGACTCGGTTCGTGGTCGGCAGGGACACGCGTGAATCAGGAACCGCTATCGAGCAGGCCTTGATCGAAGGAGCGAGGTCGGGCGGAGCGGCCTGCGAAACGGCGGGGATTATCACGACGCCGGGTGTTGCGTTCGTTACCGCGAATGACGGCTACGACGCCGGCGTTGTTATCAGTGCTTCGCATAACCCCTTTCAAGACAACGGTATAAAGATATTTCTGCCGACGGGAAAAAAGCTCGGCGAGGACTTTGAAAAGAGGATCGAGGCGGACGTGCATAGCGACCGGAACGGTGAGGTGAATCCGCCGGAGCTGGAGGGTCAGGCCGTTTCTCACACGCCCGAGGAACTGCATTCGGAATACCTCGATCACCTGCGGGCGCATTTTGCAGGGCTTGATCTGGCGGGGATGAAGATCGTTACCGACTGCGCTAACGGGGCAGCTTCGGAGCTTGCGCCGGAACTCTTTTCGAGCCTCGGAGCGGACGTCACTGCGATCCACTTTCAGCCCGACGGCCGTAACATCAATGAAAACTGCGGTTCGCTGCATCTTGAAGGACTTCGAAACGCCGTAGGAGCTCACGGTGCCGACATTGGAATAGCTTTCGACGGCGACGCCGACAGGTCACTGTTCGTCGATGAAAAAGGAAATTTAGTCGATGGCGATGCGGTGCTTTGGATCCTGGCTTGCGAACTCGCCCGCAAAGGCGAACTTAAGAACCGCAAGGTCGTGGCTACCGTGATGAGCAACGTCGGGCTTGAGATCGCGCTTCGCGGACGCGGGATCGAACTCGTCCGAACGTCGGTCGGCGACAAGTACGTGCTCGATGAACTTCTGCGGTCGGGCTCGGAGCTTGGCGGCGAGCAGTCCGGCCACATTATTTTCCCGAAGCTTAGCCTGGTCGGCGACGGAATGCTGACGGCACTCTTCGTGCTGAGCATAATGCGGTCGAACCGAAAGCGGCTTTCGGAACTGATCGAGGGATTCGACCGCTATCCGCAGGTGCTCGTGAACGTGAGAGTCCGCGAAAAGCGGCCGTTCGATGAGGTGTCTACGATCAAACTGGCCGCAGACGAGGTCGAACGCGAGCTTGAGGGCCGTGGCCGGCTTTTGCTTCGATATTCGGGCACCGAGAATTTGGCCCGCGTAATGATCGAGGGTCAGGACCAAGAGACGATAGACCGGCTAGCCGGCAGGCTCGCCGATGTCATCCGCACCGAACTTGCCTAAATAATGATCCACGCCACGGTACCGATAAAGCTCAAGTCCGCGTCTTCGCGTTACGATATCCGTGTCGGCACAGGACTTCTTGCGACGTGCGGCGATTGGGCAACGAGCTCGGTGCCGGAAGCCCGGCGGGCGATCATAGTTTCAAACAAAAAGGTCTTTGGGCTTTACGGCGACGCGGTCCAGCGAAGCCTCGCGAAAGCCGGATTGTCAGTCTCGACGCACCTGATAGGCGACGGCGAGCGTTTCAAAAGTCTCAAAACGCTGGAGCAAACTCTTGCCGCCTTCAACGCGAACGGCATTTCGAGGACCGATGTCGTTGTCGCACTCGGCGGCGGCGTCGTGGGAGACCTTGCGGGATTTGCGGCGGCGGTTCACCTCCGTGGCGTGAAGTTTCTCCAGATGCCTACGACCCTGCTTGCGATGATCGACTCATCGGTCGGCGGAAAGACCGGGGTGAACTCACAGTTCGGCAAGAACCTGATCGGCGCGTTTCACCAGCCTGCGGGCGTGCTTATCGATGCTGATGTCCTTGCGACGCTGCCGCGGCGGGAACTGACAGCCGGTTTCTGCGAAGCGGTAAAGCAAGGTGCGATCGGGGGTAGGAAACTGCTCGACCAAACGCACAGGTTTCTTCAGGGCCTCGATGTGAAGAACGGAATTAACGAACTCTTGGCTGATGAGCTTTGCGGCCTCGTTGCCCGGCAGGTCGAATTCAAGGCCAAGATCGTCGCGGGCGATGAACGGGAATCGGCTAACAACGAGACCGCTCGTTCCCGGAAGATACTAAATTTCGGCCATACCTTCGCCCATGCACTCGAAAAGGCGACCGATTATCGCTATCTCCGCCACGGCGAGGCCGTCGGGCTTGGGATACTGTTTGCCGCTGAGCTTTCAAAAAAGCTTGAATTTTTGTCGGCCGATGATGTAACATTGTTGAACGCCGTTGTGCGTTGTGCCGGACGCCTTCCGGCACTCGACGGCATCGACCGGGAAAAGGTCGCGGCGGCTTTTAGCAAAGACAAGAAAGTGATCGGCGATTCGCTTCAGTGGATACTGCTGCGGGGAATAGGCAAGCCGGTTATCCTGCCAGGCTCGAACATTCCTCCACGAGCCGTCAAAGAAATCCTAGGAAAATTCATTCGGTAAAAGAGGTCCTCCCCAGGTAATTCGAGGAAATAGCTTTATGAGATCGTACGAGAATGCTTTTGGCCCCGAGCACGGCGGGGCAGGGGTTAAATTCCTTTTGATCTTCGTCATCCTAATACTTGGCGCACACGCGGGATATAACTACGTTCCTGTGGCCTATAGCGGCGCAAATTTTCGCCAGGAAATGGACACGGCAGTCGTGAAAGGGCTTGCCGCGACTGGCCGGATGAAGCCGATGGACATTGTCACCGCCTCGTTGCACCGAGCGATGGCGTCGAACAATGTTCCGGACGACGCGGTCGTCGAGATATCTGCACCGAAGGGCGTCGTAGAGGCGCACGTCTCTTATTCACAGGACGTGAACATGCTGCCGTTCGGGCTGTTCAAGTACCGTTACGAATTCGAACACACAGCGAGGCCGACCGGATATCTGGCTGAGGATTAGTTTTGTAGGGATCACGCTACGGCGAGGGCCTCACGGACCTTCGCCGGCTGTATCTGGACAAGTGCGGCAGGAGCATCGGCGAGCCAGGTCGTCGGGCAGACGCCGCAAGTAGTGCATTTCTCAACCGCAGGGCACGGGCGGCTCGATCGACCCTCTCGTGCTTTTTCGTGCTCGGTCTTCAGGAATTCGAACGAAAGCCCCGAATCGACGATCGACCACGGCAGGAACTCGTCGTAGCCGCGGTCGCGAGAGATATGAAAAGCCGGGTCGATGCCCGTCAGGCGGATCGCCTTGTCGAGGTCGCCGTTCATTCGGGCGGCGGCATCGATGACCTTTGAGACCGTGCGGTCGCCTGAGGAGAACAAAGCCTGTTCGTGTGCGATGCGTGCCGACATGAAACGGACGTCGACGTTCGGAATACGGCTGAGGCCCTTGCAGACGTACTTGATCTTTCGCTTCAACTCGCGTTCATCGCAGATGCCGTCCCATTGGAGCGGGGTGTTCGGCTTTGGAACGAAACCGTTCAGCGACGGAATGATCTTCCCCGCACGGCCGAACTTCTTACCGGCCTCGAGCATTCGGTCCTTGATGCGTTCGACCAGGACGAACATTTCGTCAAGGTCTTCCTCGGTCTCGGTGGGCAAGCCGACCATCATATACAGCTTGATCGTCAGCATGCCGCGATCGAAGACGGCACCGCAGATATCGACGATCTCGTCATTGGTAAGGTTTTTGTTGATGACACGCCGCAGACGATCCGAGCCGGTTTCCGGTGCGACCGCGATCTGCTGGTCCTTCGATTCGACAAGCGCGTCGAGCAATTCGTCAGATATTTGATCGAGACGCAGCGAGGAAACCGAGATGCGGTAGTCCATCGCGCGAAGTTCGCGAAGGATCGTCGAGATCTCCGGATGGTCGCAAACCGCGGTCGATACAAGCCCGATCTTGTTGGTCTTCGACCGCCACTCCGCGGCCTTTGCCAGAATGTCCTTCGCCGGCACGACCCGCGGCGGATAGTAGTTATAGCCCGCCCAGCAGAACCGGCAGCCCTGCGAACACCCCCGGGATATCTCGACCAGCAGGCGGTCGCCCATTTCTGCCTCAGGCGACCAAACGGACGTCGAAGGGCAGAACGTGTCCTGATTAACGAGGAAATCCGCGAGCTCGTTCTCACCGCGTCTAAGTGCGCGGCGGAGCGTGCCTTCCTTGGGATTGACGGCTGCTAGTGCACGGCCGACGCGTTTCGGCACGCCTTCTTCATTCGGTACGTAATCGCTGACGGTGCCGTCGGGGTTGTAGATAACGTCGTAGAACGAAGGGATGTAAAAACCGCGTCCGATACGTGCGAGGGCAAGCAGGATGTCTTCCTTGGTTTCGTTCTCGAGTATCGCGTCGATAAGCTGGTAAGCGAGTATCTCGCCCTCCCCGACCGCGATGATGTCGGTGAAATCGGCGATCGGTTCCGGATTCAGGAACGACGCCGCTCCGCCCATTATGACGAGCGGGTGGAAATGATTGCGTTCAGACGCCCAGACCGGAATTCCGGACATTTGAAGCATCCGGGCCATGTTCAGGTAGTCGGTCTCGAATGAGATCGAGAATGCGACGACGTCAAAATCGCGGACCGGCGTCTGCGTCTCAAGCGAAAGCAGCGTCGTGCGCGACTTTTCGTATTCGCGTATTTCGTCGGCGTCGGGCAGAAAGACACGTTCGCAAGAGACCTCGGGGATGTTGTTGAACAGCTCATACATCGTGTGCAGCCCGAGGTTCGCCATACCGATCGAGTGTGTGTTCGGATAGCAAAGGGCGACACGAAGCGGCGCGCCGTGCTTCACGACCCAGCCTTCTTCAGCGGCGAGCTTTTTCTTATAGCTGTCTATGATGCGTCTGTTCATTCAAATGCAAATAATTAGGATACCAATACAGCCACGCAGGTTCAATCTATTTTCGTAATCGCTCTTGCCGGTCTTCAAATGAA
>JAUCQE010000632.1 GCA_030372865.1 Pyrinomonadaceae bacterium | reverse complement strand
TTCGGAACTCGTCGGCAGCGTCAGATGGGTATAAGAGACAGTATTAAGGGCGTCCTGAAAATGACGGTAAACGGACGCGTCGTAAGATCCGAAAACATATTCTTTCGGCTCACCTTTACCCTTTGAGTTTTTTCGTAAACCCTCACGACCGTCTCGCGGCGCCAAGTTTCAGTTTCGCTTGCGCCTGTTGCCGACGTTGATCGTCTCCTTAAGGTCGAGCGTGAGGAAGCCTTCCCGTGTCAGGCCGGGCTTTGCGAAGCGTTCGGTCGATTCAATGAAGATCCCGTGGTGCCGGCAGAAGGGCGTGATGTGGATGATGAAATTCAGCCCGCCGCCTTTTGGCTTTACATCGAATCCGTCCGGATCGTCCGCGTGAGTTGGCGACAGTCCGATCACCGAGTCGCGTTTATCGAACATCACCAGGACCTTCGCCGGCCTGCCCAAGAAAGTGTATGTGTATTTGTTCAGGGTCAGAGTGTTTTTGTTGTTGATAGAAACGCCGAGCCGGTCGCTGCTCGGCACCGTCTGCCCGCCTCTGAAAATATCCCAATGTTGTGCCATTTGATTTCATCCTCCATGCAACGATGTTGCATCTATGATACATATTATCAGAAACAGGTCAAGTGCTTTTTTATCGCAAACGTAGTGATCGTTGAGGTTTCCGGGCGTTTCGTGACGATGGGTATTTAGCGGATGATCTTGACGCCGACGGTGCGGCACGTGACTTGTGTAATCGAAAAAGCCCCGGGTCATTCTGATACAGATTCCGGGGCTTTTAGCGTGTTTCGCGGCGACCGGCTGTAGGCAATGTCGCAGATTTCAAGGCTTTTGCGTCGCGGTCAGGCCGATTGCGACGTGTTTTTAGACCGGAACCACTCGACAAATTTCGGTATTCCGTCCTCTATCTTTGTCGCAGGTGAGTATCCGAGCAGTTTTCGGGCCTTTGAAATGTCCGCAAACGTTATCGGCACGTCTCCCGGCTGCATCGGCTGGCGGTCGATAATGGCCTTTTTACCGAGGTTTTCTTCAAGAAGCTCGACAAGGCGTCTCAATTCCGTGGTCTCGGATTCGCCGAGGTTAAAGACCTCGAACATCGCGCCGTCGTAATCGATCGACGCCCGGACGCCCTGGATAATGTCGTCAATGTATGTGTAATCCCTCCGCGTCGTGCCGTCGCCGAACATCTGTATCGGTTTCCCTTCCGCGATCAGCTTGCAGAATTTATGTATCGCAAGATCGGGACGCTGGCGTGCCCCGTAAACGGTAAAGAACCGCAGGCAGACCGTCCGGATATCGTAAAGATGCGAATAGGTGTGGCAGAGCAACTCGCCTGCTGCCTTGGTCGCCGCGTACGGCGAGATCGGCCTCTCGACGCAGTCTTCCTCGGAGAACGGTACCTTGCAGTTCACCCCGTAAACACTGGACGAAGAGCCGAAAACGAACTGCTTCACGCCGTGCTC
>JAUCQE010000631.1 GCA_030372865.1 Pyrinomonadaceae bacterium | reverse complement strand
ACGGCGCGGCCGCCGCGGTCGTCATGTCTGCCGATAAAGCAAAGGAGCTGGGCCTGACGCCGATGGCACGCTTCGTTTCGTTCGCGACCGCCGGGTGCCTGCCCGAGGAAATGGGCATCGGCCCGGTATATGCGATCCCGAAGGCACTGAAACTCGCCGGACTCACGCTTGACCAGATCGACGTCATCGAACTCAACGAAGCCTTTGCCGCTCAGGGCCTGTCTGTAATGAAGCTGCTCGAAATGGATCCGTCAACGGTCAACGTAAACGGCGGCGCCGTCGCCCTCGGCCACCCGCTCGGGTGCACCGGAGCCAAACTGACCGCGACCATCCTTCAGGAAATGAAACGCCGAAACGCCCGTTACGGCATGGTCACCATGTGCGTCGGCGGCGGCATGGGCGCAGCGGGGATATTCGAACGGATCGGCGATAGTGAGTGAACGCAAATTTGAGCTTTGGGAAGGGTCTGTGCTTGTAGGCAATTTGTATGAGTACAGCCTGGATTTTCCGTGGGTTTTGTGCAGATTTGAGCCCACCAATGCGTTCGGCGATCTTGAGGCTCTTTTTGCAGAGGAAATGTACCTGCTCAAGGCGGAAAAATGGGATGAGAGCCAGTCGGTCTATAACGAGATCGAACGTAGGGTCAAGCTGATCGATCCTGAAGATCCGTCCATGATCGAGAGCTTCGTTTTGCATATCGATGGTAACGAAGCCTGGTTCAGGTATCGAAAGAAGCACTGAGAACAGGTTATCTCATAACGGTGGTAATAAAGTATTCCTTGACTGAATGAACGTTCATTCAGTATGATAACTGAGCAAATTTCACAGGAGCAGGACAAGCAAAAATGGAAGCACAGATGGAAAAAGAGTATTTGAAGGGCGGTGAGTTTCTGATCGCCGACCAGACGACGGCTGAGGTATTTACGCCGGAGGATTTCACGGACGAGCACCGCATGATCGGCGAGACGTGCCGCGAATATATCGATAACGAGGTGGTCCCGAACCTGCCCAATCTTGAAAAGCATGAGTGGGAGATCGCCCGCGATCTGCTCAAAAAGGCCGGCGACCTCGGCCTGTTGGGCGCGAATATGCCGGAGGAATTAGGCGGTACGGCGCTCGATCAGACGACCGGAGCCATCATTGCCGAAATGGTCGGCCGCGGCAGCGGTTTTGGCTCGACCTACGGTGCACAAACATCCATCGGCCTGCTCCCGATCCTTTACTGGGGTTCCGAAGAGCTGAAGAAAGAATGGATCCCGAAGATCATATCCGGCGAGGTCGTCTCGGCCTACTGTTTGACCGAGTCAGGTTCCGGCTCAGACGCTCTCGGTGCAAAGTGCGTCGCAAAGCTTACCGAAGACGGCCAGCATTACGTCCTGAACGGCGAAAAGATGTGGATCACGAACGGCGGTTTTGCCGACGTCTATCTCGTCTTCGCAAAGGTCGACGGCGAGAAGGAAAAGTTCTCGTGCTTCCTCGTGCCCAGGTCTGAGAACTGCAAGCCCGGTGCGGAGGAGCACAAGCTCGGTATCAAGTCTTCATCGACGACGGCGGTTATCTTATCCGACGCGAAGATCCCGGTCGGCAACCTTATCGGCAACGTAGGCGACGGTGCCAAGATCGCGTTTAACGTTCTCAACGTCGGCCGCTTCAAACTCGGTGCTTCCGTCACCGGCGGTGCAAAGCTCGCAATTCACGAAGCCGTCCGCTACGCCAACGAGCGGCATCAGTTCAACAAGCCTATCTCGTCATTCGGCGCTATCAAGCATAAACTCGCCGAAATGGCGATCCGCACCTGGGTTGCCGAGTCGATCACCTACCGCACGGTCGGGATGATCGACGCATTGATCGGCGACGGTGCCGACAATGAGAAAAAACTGCAGTCGATCGAGGAATATGCGGTGGAATCTTCGATCAACAAGGTCGCATGCTCCGAGGCTCTCGACTTTGTCGTCGACGAAATGGTGCAGGTCTACGGCGGCTACGGCTATTCGGCGGATTATCCGGCAGAGAAAGCCTATCGAGATTCGCGCATCAACCGCATCTTCGAAGGCACGAACGAGATCAACCGCATGCTCATTCCCGGCCAGCTGATGAAGCGTGCGATGAAGGGCAAGCTCGGCCTGCTGCAGGCTGCAAAGGCACTGCAGGACGAGATCCTGAACCCGCAGATGTCGTTCGACGAGGACACCGGCCTGCTCGCGGCGGAGACAAAACTTGCGCAGAATGCCAAGAAGATCGCCCTGATGGTGCTCGGCACCGCGGCGCAGAAATACATGATGGCCCTCAGCGAACAGCAGGAAGTGCTCGTAAACTGCGCCGACATCATCATGGACGCCTATCAGATGGAAACGGCGATCCTGCGTGCAAAGAAATTTGCCGAGAAGAACGGCGAGGAAGCCGCCGGCCGCTACATCGACATGGCCGCCGTTTTCTGCAACGACGCGATCCAAAGGGTCGAAATGAAGGCTCGCAACACCATCGCCGCCATCGCCGAAGGCGACGCTGTCTCTTATACACATCTCCGAGCCCACGA
>JAUCQE010000630.1 GCA_030372865.1 Pyrinomonadaceae bacterium | reverse complement strand
GCGTCAGATGTGTATAAGAGACAGGTCGCGAGCAGTCTCTCCTGCTCGTAGATAGCGTAACGGCCCTTAAAACCTAGCAGCATGCAAAAGTAATAGATCTCGACCGCATCCTGGGTTACCTCGATCTGCTTCAGCATCGCTTCAAGTCTTTCAAAAAACTTATTGCCCGCGAGCTGCTCTCCGAAATGTTCTAATTGCAGCGGGTACTTTTCCCACTCGTGTTTGAGCGGGAAATTATTGGTCAAAACCGTCCCATCGACAAAGGCGGCGAGAGCAAATTTGGCAACCTGAATGATCTTATGATTGAACCTATACCGCTCCGCTCGCTTTTCAAATTCTTCGAGCATTCCGGCGATCTTCGGCCGAAGGTCATTGGAAGGAGTTACGATCCCCGACTTCAGCCGCAATATCAGGTCAAATATCGGCCCGGCAAAGGTTACGAGGTCGTTTTTGCTGCTTCCTTCGCTCATAGATAATCTGTCACTGGATATTGCGAATCTGTTGCCAAATTACCGATTCCTGCACTATCGAGGTCGGGTGTGCTCGGGCACCTGATGAATTCTCTTTGCAATCTATACGCGAGACCGCTGCGAAGATCGGATCAGGCGTGTAGCGACAAAACGATGACGGTTAGGTCCGGTGGCGTTTGCGATAACTCTCCCGTTAGGGTTTTACTGCGTATAATTCCAATTTCTCGTCTGCTATCTCGTTGGGCACATACACCGAGATCACCTTTGAGCCTGAAATACCGTTCCAATAAGGCCCGATCGAGTCCAGCTGAAAATACTTGAACCCTACACGCGAAGGGATCGGTGCCGGCGGCGGATTCGCATGGGTCAGCACCACGCCCGGCAATGCCGATCCGATCACCGAATCGATAACGTCGCGCGACGCTATCTTTACAACTCTGGGAACGCCCTCAATAAGCTTTGACTCCGGCATCTGTGCACGCACCGCGAGATAGAACGAAGCTTCTTTTAGTAGTCGCTCGTCTTCGATCCGCCCGACATACAGCGTATCCCTGGTCTTCTCGAGCGGGATCGGCACACATCGGCTCGGAATGACGGTCTCTAAGAGCTCCTTCAACTGGGCCGACAATGTATAAAACGTGAAGTAAAGATCATCGTGGTCATATCGCACGATGTCCTTCGGGTGATACTCAAGCGAAAAGGTCAACAGCTTACCGACCAACTCCGCCATTTCCAGGTAAAGCCTCTCCGGATGCAGCAGCGGCGACCGGAAGAAATGCGACATCGTCGGTATCGACGAATTGATCGAGTGAAGCAGCCAGAACACCGCGACCTCGGAGGTCGTAAAATCGGCTAGTGAGGCATTGCTTTGCCGGCGCTGTTCGCCGAGACTTGCGCTCTTGGTGATCAGTATCTCGACCAATTGCCGAAGCATGCTTACAAGCCAGCCGGAGCCCGACACCGCAAGGATCGGCGGGATATATTCATCCGAGATCTTCAACTGCCCGGTCGGCGTTCGCTGAAGTTCGGCGATCTTCATCGATGTGAAGCCGTCTCTGAGCTCGTCGTCGAAGATTATCCGCAGATTGCTCTTGGCGTATGCGATGGCCTGCTCGTTCGAGCCCGTCGATTCGTCTTTGACCATCGCTCCTTCCTGCAAATATCGCAGATTACCGCTCGCCGAGCCGCCGCTTGGTTGAAAGTTCGCCTCGCCGATCTTCTTTGCCGGAATCGCCAGATGGACTCCAAGTTTTTCTTGTTCAACGCGGAAATGGCTGCCGACCGGCCTCAGGTCCGGAGCACCTTCGGCGTCTGGCACATTGATCATCAGCCCATCCGGAAGAACGGCGCGGCAATTAGTGATCTGGAAGTTTCCATTCGCGATGGCTTCCTGGTTGACCTGCAGGTCCAGAACGCCGTAATTGAACGGCATCATCGAGCGCACTCGCGAATTAAGCAGCTCTTCGTGGTAGTTATCCCACTGCTGGAAATGGTGCGGGGTCAGCAACATCCCCTCGTTCCAGACGATTTTGCGATACTTGCTCATAGGATGAAGAGAGCTAAATAGTAAAACGAGAACTCAAAATAGTAAACACCGCCGACCACTCTTTTTATTTGCAACAATTAGCGACGATCAAACGGGATGCAGCGATGTTGCTGCCAGGACGGTCGGCGCTAAAATCTCAATGGTTCGGTATTAACGCCAAAGTCTTTTGGCGATTGTGCTATCGTGCCGATCGCAAGAAAACTAAGAGCCCGTTCATAGTCCGGACGCGATATCTTGCCTTTTTGTTCAAGAAACCAGATGGTCCGTATTGAACGAGAACTGTCCGAAAACTCATTCGAAAGATTCTGCAGCATGTTACGCATCTTCAAAAAATCTCCGGCGACGCCCTGTTCATATGCGGCGATCATCAGCAGAGCCTCGTCTGAGAGTTCGCTGCCGATCTGGGTCTCAAGTTTATCGAGCACCTCGATCATGTCCTGCGAAGTCTTTAAGGCATCTCCTCTGGAACTGCCGAGTTTGTTGATCGCTGCAACAGCGACCAAACCGGGAGCGAGTCCTTTCGCCTTCGCCAGTGATGAGATCTGCGACGCATTCTTTCGGGCAGACTCGATATTCGCGGCGAGGGCCGAATTTCCTGCGAGCTGTTTGATCTTTGCATCAACGCGTTTTGCCTGATCGGCCGTAAGGAAGGCAGTCGGGTCATTTTCCGCTATATGCCTGAGAAAACCCGACGCATGCTGTTCGACCATCGCAACGGAACCCGCCGGTGCGGTATTGTCGGGCGTCCTGACATTCTGGCCGGTTGGCGTGGTAGCGGGCGTCGCCTGGTTTGTTGAGGCCGGCGGTGGTTCGTCGTCTATTTGCCCTTTCTTGTTGGTTCTTTTCGGCGTGTCCTCGTCGATCGGATCTTCGAAGTTCTGAGCCGATGCATTGCCGCCGTTGTTATCGGAGAAGACTATAAAAAGTCCCGCGGCAAATGCGAGAACGATCAGGCCCAGGATCGGTGCGGCCAACAGATACACCATCGGAAAGCCGAGGCCATTGGGTTCAGATGCGGCGACACCCTTTGCTAGGCCGCTTATAGGTTCTACCGCATTCTGCTCCTGCATTACAGGCGTCGCGGCGGCCAACCCGGATTCGAGCTGAATGTTCACGCGAACGCCGCCGAGATCGAGAACATCGCCATTTCTGAGCTGCTCTCGGCCGATAAGTTCGGCTCCGTTCAGCTCAGTACCGTTGCTCGAACCCATATCGGCAGCCGAATATCCGGCGTCGGTACGTTCGATGACAATATGCTCACGTGACAGCCTGCCGTCTGCAATCGTCAGGTCGCATGACGAGTGCCGACCGATCGTGAAACGGCTGCCGGAGACCATAACCGTCTCCTCCTTTCCGCTTCCATCGATATAGCTGAGCTTTAATGTAGACATCGTCGCATTCGTCGCTGCTTATTTGCTGTAACTGGACATTGGCATAAGCTTCATCCCAAAGTCCGACGGATTCTCCCCGACTATCGCCGCCGCAAAAAACTTCGGGACGTACTTGAAATTCTCAGATTGAAACTGTTTAGAGAGGAGGTCGCCTTTCGAGATCAGGGTCCAAAAGTCTCTCGGCAGCGCGTCTCCGGACTCGAGCGCTTTGACGAGGTTCGAACTGAGCCCTCCCTCGCCGCTGTTGTACGACCCGATCGCGAGCGGTACGCTCGACGGGCCGGTACCATATCGGGCTGTTAGAGCCTTCATGTAAGACGCCGCCGCTCGTGCCGAGGGTTCCGGTTCGCAGCGTTCGTCCGGGTTGTTCGGCGAAGCCCCGCTCACGGTCTTTAAGCCGTGAAGTTCGCCGGTCGCTTTCGTGAACTGAAACATCCCGAGCGGCCCTGTCGGGCTCTGCAGGCAAACGCAGTGTTCCGATTCGATCATCGCGAGATATATCCCGATCCGCGGATCAATGCCTTTCTCATTAAAAGCCTTGACGATGAATGGAGCATTCTTGCTCGCCCGCTCGTACGTCGACTGTAAATTATCGCCGAACCGGCAGCCGCCTAACGGTTTGACGTTGATCCGTTTCGCATAGGCATCAGTAAACGCCTTTATCTTATCGACCGCCGCGTCCGGGATCGCTTCGCTGTTTCGGTTACCGATAACCTGAGCGATCCGTACGGCCCGGTCCCGAATATAATCGCGCTTTTCAGACTCCGAAAGCTGTAGGTATGGCTTTGTTGCAGGAGGTGGTGGCGGTGCCTTGGTCTCGATCGGCAGATCATTAGACGAACTGGTCGTGCTGTTGCCGCCTGAACTAGGGACCGTATCTGCGGCGATGTCCTTGGTCTTGGCCGTGCTTTGAGACTTAGGGGTTCTTTCCGGCTCGATGTCCTTGATATCGGGGTCACTATCGCTGACCGCTGGACGTGTCCCGGAACCTGCAAAAACCTTATAGCCGATCAAAACCGCAGAGATGCTTGTGATGAAAAGTGCGAGTGCAATCAGAGCAATAGGTAGAATGCTGATCCTTTCGCCCGGTCCCGATTCCACGACAGCCTGGCTGGCGACAGGGATCGCAGGTGCGGCAGCCGGCTGAACCGCCCTTTCGGTGATTCGAACTTGAACCCGCGTACGGTTCCCGATCTCGATAGAATCGCCGTTCGCCAAGGGCGTACCGCTTCCTGTCACTGCCGCCCCGTTAACGAAAGTCCCGTTTGAGGAATTCTCATCGACGATCCAGACATTCCCGTTCTCGAAATAAACGCTCGCATGTAGCCGGGACAGCCCTTCGTCGTCAAGCCGGACATCCGCGTCCGCCCGACCTATCGTTGTTCGGCCTGGGTCAAGCGGTAACTCCCTAGAACCCTCCGGGGCTGGAATTATCAATACGGCTTCGAGCATAAGAACTACATTGCGATCCGATACAACTCAGAGAGCTTTCGATCTCGGTTCAACCCAAATCTCTGCGGGTTTTCCGTGACTATTCCGGCAGCTAAGAAGCGTACGACCTGCTCACGCTCGGCCGGTGACTTTATTACGTTCCAAATATCCGCCCGGTTCGCAGGCAGAGTCGATTTCCATGCCGCAGCGTCCTGTGGCGACTTGCCGAATGCTGCAACACTGTAAATTATGTCTCCGTCGAAGACGCTGAAGATCAGCGCTTTCATGTAAAGGGCCGCCGCTTTTGCGGCACACTCTTGTTTGGGATCGAGCAGTGTTTCTGTTCCGCACAGGCCTTTATACCCGTTGGATGCCGCAAAATCATCGGCCATCTGCCACAGGCCTTCGCTAGAGCCCTTCTTGTCCGGCGAGAACTTGCTCCGGCTCATTGCAAGGACGAACCCGAGCGGCGCATTGAGATTCTGTTCCCGCACGAATGCCACGATTATCGGGTCGCGATACTTCCCGGCGCGTTCAAAATAGCCCTCCTGAGCATATTCCGCGGTCCTTTTTTGGATATCCTGCAGTAATTGCCGGTTTGAGACGTTGTAATTTGCATTTGCCGGAAACAGCTTGATCAGCTGCTTCGTCATTTCGTGGACCTCGATCAGGGAGACCGCTCCAGTCGCCGGACGCTGCGGCTGCGTATCTGAACCGCTTGTTCCGGCAACCTCCCGCTCTTCCTTCGGTTTCGTAACGGCTCTTGTCTCGAACGCAAGAAGGATCGGTTCCGCTTGCGGCAATCTGTTCCCTTCTTCGTCTTCTAGGATCACCGACATTCCGTGATCGTAACCGTCGGAAAACTCGGGATACTCAGCCGGGTCGACCTTCGCCGTGTAAGGCGGTCCGTCGAGCGTCGCGATCTCGATCCCGTCTACCGCGAGGATCACTTTCTCTACGCAGCTGCCATTCTGTAATTCGACCTCTATTTCGGTTTGGCCAATTATCGTGTCACCGGTCTCGTGTGAAACGATCGAGGCCTTTGCGTCGCACGCAGACGACGAGGAAAAGTAGATCGCTGCCGAACCTGCCGCAGACACAACAGCCAGGGCGAATACGCCGCCAGCGATAAGAAGTGTCTTCTGCGAGCCGCCTGCAACAGAGATCTGCGGTGCGGCGGCGGTGCTTTCGACCACGGGCTCGGTTTCTGGTTTCGGTTCTGGCTCAGGTTCCGGTTCAGGCTTCGGCCGCTGCGGCTCGGTGCCATCTGAATTTAAGAATACGACCTCGATCTTTGCGGAACCGCCCAGTTCTATCTCTGCGCCGTCTGAAAGGTAAACGTCACCTGTCACCGGTTGCCCGTTAACGGTAGTACCGTTGCTGCTGCCAAGATCGATCAGGCAGTAATCATCGCCGCGCCGCTCGATCTCTGCGTGGTTTCGCGAAATATTCGGATCGTCAGGAAAAGAGATGGTGTTATCAGGCGTCCGTCCAATACTTATCGTATTGTCGATAACCCTTTCACCACCCTTGTACTTCAGTTTAATATCCGGCATTTCTCGATCTAGACGTTATGGGATTCACAGCCTCAAAAACATCGTGCCGCCTGTCCACGGTCAACCAAATAGTGGGACAGCCGGCACAAAAAAGACGGCATTTTCGTTAAATTTTGCGGTCAAAATGACCCGTCACCGCCCTTTGACAGAAACAGGTAGGTGACGACGAACAGAAACAATACAACGATGGCGATCAAGGCGATCAATACAAATAGGACAGTAACGATCTTTGCGGCGCCGCTCTTCTGCTGTACGCCCGGCTGCTGAACTGCCGGGGCCATTTCCTCGAGATCGATCTCCTCAGCGATATCCGGCTGCGGTTCTACAATGCCTCGATCTGCCGTACTTCCGGATCGTCTTTCCGCAGTCAATTTGGCCGCGTCTTCGAGCACCTTGTTTGGAACGGCCGTCGTATCTTCAAAGGCCTCGAAAGGCTCGCTCGACGATCTAGGATCGTATCCGCCCGACTGCCGGAAGACCGGTTTCGGCATCTCCCACGCACGCGGAACTCCGGCCGGCCTCGCAGCAGGACCGGGATCTGTGGGCGTGATGCTCAGATCGTCGTCCGGCTCAAATTTTGCGTCGCTGTAACTCTCGTCGGTCATGGGCATTCAAAGTTAGCACGACGGCGGTCAACGCTGCAGATCAAGGACATCTGACCTAGTGATGATCCCTGTGATCCGCTTGAAGTCTTCGATCAGGACCGCCGGGGACTGATGAAGCTTTGCCTTGATCTCGTTTAGGCTCGTATCCACGTCAAGCACGGGGAAACTTTCTTCCATTACTTCCCTGACGTTGCTTTCGAGCAATGTCCGGTCGTCAAGCAGTTTCGCGAGCACACGGCTTTCGCGAAGTGAGCCGACCGAGCGGTTATCTTCCAGAACCGGTATCTGCGTAATCCCCGATTCGTTCATCTTCGCAATTGCTGCACTGACCGTCTCGTCGGGCGATACGAATATCAGCGAGCCTGGGGATGATGAATCCTTGGTCTCTGCTATCAATCCGGCAGTAATTCGCTGCGGCTCAAGCAAAAGCTTTTCTTTCATCCATTCGTCCGAATGGAACTTCGAAAGGTAATGTTCGCCCGTATCGCAAACAATAAACACCACGAACGCATTTTCGTCAAGGCCTTTCGCCACTTTAAGTGCTGCAGCGAAGTTGGTTCCGGTGGACCCGCCGCAGAAGATCCCTTCGCGACGCGACAACTGGCGAGCGAGTTCAAACGATTCACGGTCTGTGACGTTAATGATCTCATCAATGATCTTCATGTCGGCATTGCCGACGGGAAGGCTTTGGCCGATGCCCTCTACCAGATAAGGAGTCGCTTCAGGCACTCGTCCCGATTCCTTGTATGTTTTGAAGATCGAACCGTACGGGTCGGCCCCGATTATCTTGATATCGGGATTCTGTTCCTTAAGGTAACGGCCCGTGCCGGTGATCGTTCCGCCGGTGCCTATCCCGGAGACAAAATGTGTGATCTTCCCGTCGGTGTCGCGCCAGAGTTCAGGCCCGGTTGTCCTGTAGTGCGCCGCCGGGTTGGCCGGGTGGTTGTATTGATCAGGATAAAACGAGTTTGGCGTTTCGCTCGCGATCCGCCGCGCTGTTTCGACGTAATGATCCGGAGTGCCGGGCTTTGCGGCCGAGGGACAAACTACAATGTCAGCCCCGAGTGCTTTCAGGTACCGCATTTTTTCGACTGAAACCTTGTCCGTTAGGACGAAGATGCACTTATATCCCCTAACGGCCGCGGTGAGGGCTAGCCCGATCCCTGTGTTGCCGCTCGTCGCCTCGATCACGGTTCCGCCCTTCTTCAACGCGCCTTCTTTCTCGGCCCAGTCGATCATCGATACACCGATCCGGTCTTTTACGGAATAGCCCGGGTTCAGGCTTTCCATCTTGGCGTAAATAGGCGCTTTGATATGGTGCTCGCTGGTGAGGTTGTTGATGCGGACAAGTGGGGTATTGCCGATAAGTTCTAAAACGTTGTTATAAAATTTCATTATGAATACAAAATGACGGGTTTGATCAAGAGGAAGTTTAAGTCGAAACCCGTTTTCAGGCAAGAATCAACGCGAGGCAGCCCTTTCGGCGGAACGATTCGCGGTGATAATTTCATTGCGGCGGGCGAGCATACCTGCAGGATCATTCGTAATTACCGCCTTGACGCCCATCCGCATAGCTCGGTCGATCCAGCGAAGGTTGTCGGTTGTCCAAACCGCGACCGGAAGTCCATGCTTTTCAGCAGCCCTGATCAGCTTTTTGCTGGCGAGCGACTTGTGGATCGACAATTCGTCCACCCCAAGTTCCGCTGCAATTTTTACGAGATGCCTTTCCTTTCGAAGGATCGTCCGAATTTTCGGAGCGAAAAGACCGGCGGTCCGAACGTCGGGTGCAAAAGCCTTGACCAGAGCGATCGCCGATAATTTAAAGCTCTTGACGATCACTCTGCCTGCGATCGGATTGTCTCGCAGCGTCCGGCAGACCGCTCTGGTCAACGGTTCGACGTCCTGGTCTTTGCATTTCAACTCGACAAAAACCACACCCCGGTAGCCGCGGAGCAATTCGAGGGTCTTGGCAAGCGTCGGGACGGTGTCGAAGTCACGCTCGACCAGTCGAAGCTGGCTGTCTGTATGGAACCAAGACGAAACGTCGATGGCGCCAAGTTCCTCGGCATTTAGCTGCGAGACAAGTTCGTGCCGGCCGGCGGTGCGAAAAAGGTCCTTGTCGTGGATCACGACCGGGACTCCGTCACGAGATAGGCGAACGTCAAATTCGATGCCCTCAGCGCCGCTATCCATCGCAATGCGGAATGACGTCAGCGTATTTTCGGGAGCGAATGCACTTGCACCTCGATGGGCGACTATCAATGGGTGAACTTCAGGATTATCGTGCATTAGTTCTTCGCCGCCATTCGCCCGCTAGGGTTTCTCAAGCAGAAATATTGTCTTCGACCAGGCGATCGGTTCGCGGATCGGGAATTCATGGTTTCCAACAATATTAAAATACCGCTGTGAAATCCGTTTTACATCCTCGACGGGATGGATCTTGAACTTATAAAGCAGTTCAAGCATCGATCCGACCAACGACGGTTTTACGGGAATGAACACAAGTTTGCCGCCTGGTTTGAGTACTCTGGATAACTCTTTGAGTCCTTCGTCAAGCGACACGTACTCTAACACTCCGCAGGTCAGAACAAGGTCAAAACTGTCGTCGGCAAAAGGAGTTTCCAGCACGTTTCCCTGGATGGTAACGAACTTCCGCTTGTCGATCCTTGCATTGCGAAATTCTTCGTTCGCCAGCTCGAGAGATTTATGCGAGAGGTCGAACGCAACCAATCCCTGATGCGGCAGTTTCGTGTCGGCAAATCCCAGACTCACAATGCCCGTGCCGCTGCCGGCGTCGAGGACCATCGATCGTTCGTTGAGCTTGAGATCGAGCGAACGCAGATACTTCGTCACTGATGCCCGGTAACCGTTCATTCGAAGCGCGATGTTATGAACATCGGCGATCCGGTCATAAAAACTTTGTGTCTTCGTCTTCGAAGGTTTAACGGCGGTCTTTTTCATCGGCCTATTTTTCCGATAGTAGTTTTAACATCATCGTTCGAAGGTCTTCCAGCCTACTGGGGCTCGATCCCGAATCGACGTAGCGGACGATCCCTTTTCTATCGATCAGAACGGCAGTGGGCAGTGCGGTCGCACCGTACTGCAGTTGAGCCTGTTGGTCGCGGGCGACGACAAAATCATAAGGCAGCTTTTGCTTTGCACGAAACTCTTCGAGAAACGTGATCTCGGATGCATTGTCGATCGGCGCCCCATTCGCCCTGCCGTAGTAGCGGGTTACGCCAAGAATGACAAGTCCTTGCGACTCAAAATCCTGATGCCATTCGATGAGGTGCGGGAAGGCATCGAAGCACGGCCCGCACCACGTAGCCCAAAAGTCCAAAAGCACGACCTTGCCCCGCAAACCTCCTAGAGTTTGCCGCTCGCCGGGGAACCACTTGTCGATCCCCGCCAATTCCAGAGCCGGCTCCCCCAGTATCCGGTAATGCTTGTCCCGGCCTTTCAGTCTGCGGATCGCGTCGCTTCGTTGTCCGGGAACGGTAAAAGCTTTTTCGGCTTCGGCGATCGCTTCGCCGTACGTTTGCAGGGCAAGCGGCTTGCGGCCCGTTTCGATCCGGTAGGTGATCAGCTTGTCGGCAGCGTAGTAAAAAAAGCTTGGCGAACCGACCGAGGTGGCGGTCGCCTGCATTTCGCGAAGCGCCGCATCGGCCTCGGCAACTTTGTTCTGATCGCGGTACGACTCGAAAACTATCATGCCGAGATCCAGGACAATGTCGAGGGCCTGAACTCTTGTACCCGGTTCCGCGAGCATTGCCTTGGCAGCCGAATACGCGAGTTCGGCCCTGCTCCCGGCCTTTGCGTGTTCGCTTACTGAACGGTAAGCCTTAGCGATCTCGCCGTCGATCCGGGCACGTTCACTCAGCTTCGTTGGTTCGTTCTTTAGGTATTCATCTCGCAGCCGTTCAGCGTCGTCGATCCGTTTCTTCTGAGCATAGATGACCGCGAGCAGCGACCTTGACCTTTGCGCCTTTTCGGCCTCGGCCCCGGGATCCGCGACATATTTCTCTAGTGCCTCTGCGGTCCCGTCCGTGTTCTCCGCGATCCAGTGCAGCAGCCCAAGGTAGTAAAGGTCACTTCCCGAGATATTGCTTCGCCCGCCCAGCATGGTCGCGTACTTTGCCGCTAACTGTTTTTGCTCTCTCTCAGTTCTAAGGCGAAGCTGTTCGCTGAACGGCGTCTTCGATTTTTCGAATTCGGCGAATTTGTTTCGACTGTAGGCGTTTGCTTCGTCGAACAGTTCTTTGCCAGGCCGCTTGTCGACCGAACCCGGGGCGGCTTCTACTGCGGTCGAGGCCGGCGGTACCCGTCGCGACTGCGGATAAGCGGCAAGCGATACGGAGATCATTAATAGGAGTAAAAAATAACGCATTTATTGTTTATCTCCCGCAACAGCATTCGCGGTCTTGAACCTGTCTGCGGAAAAGATCTGGAAATATTCGGAACCGACGCCGGAGAGTAAATACTCCGTTACCAACTTTGCCGTGATCGGGGAAAGGAGGATGCCGTTCCGGTAATGAGCTGTTGCTGCAACGAGATTCTCGATTCCGTTGATCGGTCCGAGGATCGGTCCGCCGTCTGCCGCAAAAGGCCGCAGTCCGCACCATGATTCAAGTATTTCAAGTTCGCGGATCGCCGGCACCGTCCTTATCGCAGCTTGCCGCAACGACTCGATCGCCACCGGGTTCACTTCTTTTTCAAACCCTACGTCCTCGACCGTGGCACCGACCAGGATGCGGCCGTCCGATCGCGGCACCAAATAGGCTCCGGCTCCGTAAATGACATGCTTGACCAAGCCGGGCGGTCCTTGTACCGAAAGCATCTGCCCGCGGATCGGTTTCACGTTCAATGAGGACTTAACACCCCCGATTTTGATGTAGGAGGTCCACGAGCCGGTTGCTAGAACCACAGCATCTGACTCGACCCGACCGCGATCGCTCATGACCCCAACGGCGCGGCCGGATTCGATTAGAACGTCGGAAGCGGAACGGTTTTCAATTATCTCGACGCCGGTCCGTCGTGCAGACCGTACGAGTGCATCGACAAGTTTCCGGTTTTCGACCTGGCCGTCATTCGGGTATTCGAGTCCCATCCGCACATTCGCGGAAACTGCTGGTTCTATTGCTCCTATCTCTGCCGGCGAGAGTACGCCGACCTCGATCGACGCGGCAGATTGTTGTTGACGCTTCGCACGCAAAGCTCTCTCCCGCTTATCGTCAAATGCGAGCTCCAACGTTCCGGTTCGATCAAGCCCAATGTCGATCCCGGTCTCGTCGCAAAGTTCCTCTGCAAATGATGGAAATAGTGAATTCGACTCCGAACAAAGCCTGTAAAACGAATCGATCTCGTCAGCCTCCGCGTTCGGTGCGAGCATCCCCGCTGCGGCCCACGACGCTTCGCGGCCAACGGTTCCGGACTCGATCACACGAACATCGTGCCCGCCTCGAAGGCGAAGTTCGCGTGCGATGCTGAGGCCGATCACCCCGCCCCCAATGATGAGAATTCTCCGACTCATTGCGAATAGCGGTTGTTACTAAACTTTCCCGCGGTGTAAACTCTCAGTTTATTATAGGTGAACCTATCAGCCTATTGTATTTATGAAGCACACAATTACATTGATACCGGGCGACGGCATCGGGCCGGAGATCATCGCCGCAACGGTCCGCATAATCGAAGCGACAGGAGTCGACATCGAATGGGAAACGCATATTTTAGGGGCTCTGGCTCACGAAAAGTATGGAACGACACTGCCCGAATCGACCATCGAATCGATAAAAAAGAACCGCGTTGCCTTAAAGGGCCCGCAGATGACCCCGGTAGGCAAAGGGTTTACCTCTGTCAACGTCGGACTGCGTAAGAACCTCGATCTTTACGCGAACGTCCGCCCGGTAAAGGCTCTGCCGAATGTGCCGTGCCGCTACCCTGAGCTCGATCTCGTCGTTATGCGCGAGAATACCGAAGACCTCTACGCGGGCCTCGAACACGTCGTCATTCCCGGCGTCGTCGAAAGCATCAAGATCATTACCGAGAAGGCTTCGACGCGGATCGCGCAGTACGCTTTCGAATACGCCGTTGCCAATGGCCGCAAGAAGGTCACCGCTGTTCACAAAGCGAATATCATGAAGCTTTCCGACGGCTTGTTCCTCGAGTGCTTCTACAACGTCGCGAAGAAATTCCCGGACATCGAAGCTGACGATAAGATCATCGACAACTGCTGTATGCAGCTCGTGATGCGGCCGGAACAATTCGACGTCCTCGTTTTAGAGAATCTCTACGGCGATATCGTCTCGGACCTTTGCGCTGGGCTTATCGGCGGACTTGGACTCGCACCGGGAGCAAATATCGGCGAACTTGGGGCGGTGTTCGAAGCCGTTCACGGTTCAGCACCGGATATCGCGGGCCAGGGAATTGCCAACCCGACCGCGATCTTGATGTCGGGTATCATGATGCTCAGGCACATCGGCGAGAACTATGCTGCCGATCGCGCGGAAAAGGCAATGCTTGCGGTGTTTGCCGATGGCGAACATTTGACCCGAGACCTTGGCGGAACGGCCAAAACCGAAGAATTTGCTAGTGCGATAATTGATAAACTGCAGGCGACGGGTGCGACGGCCGCCTGAAGAGTAGTTTCGCTGCAACGGAGGCACAAGCATTTGCGTCGAAATTGACGGGTTACGCATATGCTGCAGATAACGAACAAGATAGCCGCTTCCGTTTTGCTCCTCATCCTTATTGGCTCCGCTAACGGATCGGTGCTGGCGTCGAAAACCGTTACTGTCGGGGTCGGAAAGAAGGTGGCCCTGAAACGGGAGAAGATCGCGATCACTTTCGTCGCGGTTGAAGAAGATTCGAGATGCCCTGAAGGTGCCGAATGCATTTGGGCCGGCAGGGCAAGTATTCGGTTGGTCGTGTCCGGCAAAGGCAAAGCCTCACGCTCCGTTACGTTAGGTAGCGACGCGGACACCAATTCTGTGGTTTTCAACAACTATCGAATCAAATTTGTCTTGCTTGACCCAAAACCGAAAGCAGGCACGCAGACTCCGTCCAAGTCCTATCGGGCGACCCTGTCG